>JADQBU010000050.1 GCA_016278435.1 Halanaerobiales bacterium | reverse complement strand
ACCGGAACATGTTTTTCCAGACCCTTATCTTCAATCTTTGCTTTCAGTTTTTCCATATCCTCACCACAACACACTAAAGTACCAATCCCTGTTCGTAAAACTTCCACTACATTATCACAAACTGTACACTTATAAATTTCTCTTAATTCAGTCATTATTTTTCCTCCCTTGGTTTAATATTAATACCAGAACTTTTTACCTACTACTCTAGATTACCTCTGCCATTCATATCTCTTAACTGTTCGAGGATATTCTCAAGTTCCTGTAATAATTCTTCATATCGATTTCCATCTGACGGAGGAACGTTTTCCTGAACCTGTTCTTTTATCTTCTCAACTGGTTGTTCACCGAAAATTTGAGCCAGAGCCTGATCCAGGGTTTCCGCCATTACCAGTTTATTATTATAGGAAACAACAATACGCTTCATCTCCGGTAATTCACTGGTTTCAGCCTGTAAATAGATTGGTTCAACATAAAGAATGGAATCATCAATCGGAATAATCAGAAGGTTACCTCTAATTACCCGGGAACCGCGTTGACTCCACAGGCTTAATAACTGGGAAATACGTGTATCCTGGTCAATACGTGATTCAATTTGCATCGGACCGTAAACCAGAGATTCTTTTGAGAATTTGTAGGCCACTAATTCTCCGTAATTTTCTCCATCACAGCGGGCCGCCAGCCAGGAGACCATATTATTTTTACCCACCGGAGTAAAGGGACGCATCAGGAGATATTCCGCCTTTTCATTACCGGGAAGCTGACCGATAATATAATAGGGTTTCATCTGAATACTATTACCGGAATAATTCTCTTCCGGTATCTCCCAGAGGTCTTCCTTATTATAAAATACCATGGGATCCTGCATATGATAGGTGCTATATAAACGGGACTGAATAACAAACAAATCCTCGGGATATCTCATATGCTGCTGTAGTTCAGCCGGCATTTTAGCCCCGTCAACAAATAGATCCGGAAAGATTTTCTGATAGGTTGCTACCAGTGGATCGGAATCATCTACAACATAAAATTTGAGAGAACCATTGTAAGCATCAATAACTATTTTAATAGAATTACGAATATAGTTTCCCATCCTGTTAAAAGGTTGAGAATACGGATAACGGTCATTTGTTGTATATGCATCCTGAATCCAGAATAACCTCCCCTCCGCTACAACCAGGTATGGATTACTGTCCAACTGTAAAAATGGGGTAACCTTCCTTACCCTTTCCTGAATATTCCGGTAATACATTATCCGGCTTTCGGGAGTAATCTCATCTGCCAGCAGCATTTTAAGAGTATTAAACCTTACGGCATATATTAACTTTCTAAATGTATTATTTAACTGTACGCCCCCGGTCCCCCCATAATTTTTATAAACATTCTCTGAACCCATAGGATAATGAAATTCCTTTGATTTGTTATTGGCAATAACATAATTATTGTTTATCTCTCCATAATAAATAGAGGTATTATCCAGCCTGATATCTACTGTAGACTGTGGTGGAATATCCTTGATAAAAAATTCGGGTAATCCTTCCCTGGTAACCCGGTTAACCGGACTCATTACAAGCCCGAATCCATGAGTATATTTTAGGGTCTGATTAACCCACGTCTGGGCCTGACTTGATAGTAATGATTGGTCCATTTCCCGGGCTGCCAGCATTACCTGACGGGATTCGCCGTTTATCTGATAGCGATCTATATCGACATTTATCATATTATAATACTGTCTTAATTCCTGTAACTGGCCATAAGTTGAAAGTAAAGGCCGCGAATCCCAGAGACGGATATTATTAATTATCTCACTGTTTTTCTTTAAATCCTTCAGCTCCAGATTGTTTTCCACCCTGAATTTTTCTGTTTTTACATTATTTAGCCCGTAGGCCTTTCTTGTCATATCAATATTATAGTTGATATATTCTGTTTCCAGCGCTATTTCATTGGGTGCAACCTGAAATCTCTGGACAAAGGCAGGATAAATACTTCCCAGTACAAGAGTGGCTATTAACCAGATACCCATTCCCCATATTAATACCCGGTAATATTTGCGGAAGATACTGATAAATAAGATAATACCGATAGCAATTGCAATCACAAATAAAACCTTTAAACCAATCAGACTTGCATGAATATCAGTATAACTCGCTCCAAAAGCTACTCCTCTGCCTGAATACAGGAGATCATACATACTGAGACGATAATCCCAGGCTTTCAGAAAAAGAAAGATGGTAATCAAGATTGAAATATGACTCTTGGCCCGGTTTGATAACTTGCCTTTCATATCCTGGAATGTATTGATACCTGAAGCAAGAATATAAATAATCCCCACAATTATAATCGTTAATATAACAAGCACCATTCCCATTTCCTTGATAAAATTATAAAAGGGGAGGGTAAATATGTAAAAACCAATATCCCTGCCAAAAATGGGATCGCTAGTACCAAATGGAGTTTTATTTAAAAATTTCAGAACTATCTTCCAGACATCCTGACTGAAAGAACTAAATAAAAAACCAAGTATAATACTACCAAGTAAATAAATTAAACCCAGTCTCTTTTTATTTATCCAGCTAAACAAGTTGTCACCACGACCATCAAACAGTGTTTTTATATCATCATTATTTCTCAAGTTAAGATAGTTGATAAAAGCTTTTTTTGTAAAATTCAAATTTATAAATATGAACAGAGTAAAACCGATACCTACAAGCATTCTAATTCCGAAATTAGACAAAAACATGACCCAGAAAGCATGTACATAACCTAAGTTTTTAAACCATAAAATGTCTGTATAAATACTGGCACCGCTAAAGAGTAAAATTAAAAAACCCAGCAAGACAAAAATTATTATAGAGATTAAAATCCTCAATTTCTTAGTCATATTGCTAAACTCCTTTTCTATTTTAAATTATTTTCTGTACATTATGTCAATTCTTGATTTTTCCAGTCCCCGCAAAAAAGACAATATACTGATACAACAACCGCTATTAAAGCAAACATTATTCCATTAATTACAAAAAAGACCAAATGATAATAGCGTAATCGGGATTGTTAGCAAAATAAAAATCGTCCTGATAAATCCATTTACAAACCCAAAATGATAGAAGCAAAAAAAGTCTGACCACATACCTGAAATTACAATTCCACCAGGTAAATAATCAGCTATAAATATAACTACCGTTGTTACGGTCTTTTTACAAATAATCCCTCTGATAATTCCTGCGCAATAGCACCTCCTGTGCTGTGCCTTATTCCTTGTCTTAATCATTTAATATTTTTCATACTCATTCAATAAATCATCTAACTTCTGGCTTGTTGTAATCACTTGCTGACTAGCTTTACCTTTTTGGTTCAATAATCCGTATAATTTTTTGCGAAGTTTTTCAATACTCTCTAATAAATTTTCTTTTTTCATATTATCGCCCAACCCCCCCTATGATTATCAATTTAATATCAAAATAAGATTTAACTGAGATTTTTCAGACAGTAAATCCACACTTGCTTTCCATAAACTGTTGATTGAGCCTGCTAATCTTTTTTGATACATTAAAAGGCAGTTATTTGCGGCGTTTAAAACAGAACATTTATTAATGTGAATATAGTATAGCATAAAATCCTTTATTATTGGTCATTTCTTACTTTGATGATAATTATATATCAGTCTTATTCAAGTCAAAGCAATCTGCACATTATTCAGCTTTTAAAAGAACCTTTATAATTTCTTTTGTATTTCATGGCTCTCAGATGATTTAACCGGCCGGACAGGCAGAGATAGTCATGATCTGTTCAGCCTTGAGCCTTGTATTCCTGAAAAATTCCGATAATCCCGTTAATAACCACTACCCGCCAA
>JADQBU010000356.1 GCA_016278435.1 Halanaerobiales bacterium | reverse complement strand
GGTCAACGGCAGGCTCTAACACTATTGATGGCAACTCTGGGTGACCCGGAAATTCTTCTGCTGGATGAACATACAGCTGCACTTGATCCCAAAACTGCTGTTCAGATTATAGAAATAACAGATAAAATTGTTAGAAAGAATAATTTAACTGTATTAATGGTTACCCATAATATGAAACAGGCCCTATCTATGGGGCAGCGAACGATAATGATGGACCAGGGAAAGATTATACTTGATATTATGGGTGAAGAGAGAAAAAATACAACTGTATCGACTCTTCTTGAGAAATTTTCTAAAAAAAGCGGCCGGGAATTAACTGATGACCGGGTGCTTTTGAGTGAGAGATAATTAGTATCTCTCAACTTTACATAAAACTTTATTAGAGGGGTGATAAAATAAGCCAAGAATATTTGGTCTAAATTCCAGAAATTTTAAGAAATAAGTATTTAGTAAAAGGCTGAAATAAATGTTAAATAAGAAGGGAGTAGATTTAAACTATGAAGAGAGATCAATGGGGAAACAGAGCTGCATTTGTTCTGGCAGCGATTGGTTCTGCTGCAGGTCTGGGAAATGCCTGGCGTTTTCCTTATATTGCTTTCAAAAACGGTGGTGGAGCATTTTTAATTCCATATTTTGTTGCTCTTTTAACTGCAGGTATACCTATGATTATTCTTGAATTTTCATTGGGACAGAAAAATCAGCTGGGAGCACCTGGCTCTCTGGCCAAAGTAAAGAAAAAATTTGAATGGATCGGCTGGTGGCCGGTAATATCTGCCTTTGTTATTGTCAGTTATTATGCTGGAGTTATGGGCTGGGCCTGGGATTATGTAGTTGGTTCATTTAGTGTTGCCTGGGGGGAAATTGGCGCATCCGATTATTTCTTTAATAATGTTCTACAGATTTCATCAGGACCGGGTGAACTGGGTGGATTTAGCTACCCTGTTTTAATAGGTGTTGTGGTTACCTGGATCCTTATTTATTTTATTCTTAGAAAAGGTACCGAAAGTGTAGGTAAAGTTGTCTGGTTTACTGTTACTGCACCAGTAATTCTTTTACTTATCTTAATTGTCAGATCAGTTACTTTACCGGGAGCTCTTGCCGGTATCAATTATTACTTACAACCTGATTTCAGTAAATTATTGAACTATCAGGTCTGGATTGACGCCTATTCTCAGGTATTCTTTACATTGAGTCTGGGAATGGGTATTATGATTGCTTATGCCAGTTACATGCCTGAGGATTCTGATATAACAAATAATGCACTGATTACTGTATTTGCTAATTCTGGTGTTAGTTTTATGGCCGGTTTTGCTATCTTTGGAACACTGGGTTATATGGCACAGACTCAGGGTGTACCGATTGAAGAGGTTGCAGGAGCTGGAGTTGGTCTGGCTTTTGTTACCTATCCTAATGCCATAAGTATGCTGCCTGGAGGACCAGTGGTGGTAGGCTTCTTTGGAATTGTATTCTTCTTGACACTACTAACCCTGGGAATAGATTCTGCTTTTTCTCTAGTAGAATCAAATGTTGCCGGTTTCTCAGATAAATTCGGCTGGAACAAAAGAAAAACTACTCTGGGTATTATTATTCTTCTTTTCCTGGTAGGTTTAATATTTTCAGCAAAAGCCGGGTTATACTGGCTAGATATAGTTGACCATTATATTAACAGTTATGGTCTTGTTATTGCTGGAATTCTGGAGGCAATTGCAATTGGCTGGTATTATAAACCGGAAACGTTACGGAGTTACTTTAATCCTATTTCAGAATACAAAATTGGTAGCTGGTGGAATGGCATGGTCAAGTATGTGATTCCTATAGTTTTAATATATCTACTAATTCAAAATTTCATTGGAGATGTTAAAACTCCTTACGGCGGCTATGCTCTTACATTCCAATGGCTAGGTGGCTGGGGAATGTTGATTGCTGTTGGTCTTGTTTCCATTATTCTTGGTAGTGTAGGAAGCCGAGAGGATTTATAGGAAAAGAAATATGCGAATCGAGGAGGGAAGTATAAAATGACTTTTTCAGCTATTGTAATGCTTATCTTTGCAGTAGTAATTCTGTATGGAGGTCTTTATGTGACGATTAGCAGAGCAACAAAATCTTCCAGGGAAGAGAAAGACAAAGCTAAATAAAAAATCAAGGGGTCCAGAATTAATCTGGGCCCCTTATAGGTCTTAACACTTTGATTAAATTAAAAATCGAGGGTAATAATACTGAATAGGTGATTAAAGAAGATGAATCTGGAAAACAAGATAAAAGAAAAAGCCACTGAGATTGGGTTTGATCTGGTTGGTATAGCTAAAGCTGAACCTTTTCTAGAAGAATTTAAAATCCTTAAAGAAAGAAAGGCAACTGGAAAATTACCTGCTTTTATGCCAGGTAATATTGAAGATGCTATAGACCCTACTAATCTACTTCCCGATGTAAAATCAATAATATCTTTGGCTATGTCATATGCAGGGAAAGAAAAAAACCCAGGAGAAGGTTTAATTTCCTCTTATGCCCGGGGTAAAGATTATCACAGAGTAATGACCGATATGCTGGAAAAATTAGCAGATTTTATTAAATCACTGGTTGAAGATAATGTTAAAACCCTCTGTGTAACTGATAATATTCCTCTACTGGAAAGAGCTGTAGCAGAGAGAGCAGGGCTGGGTTGGATTGGAAAGAATAATTGTTTGATAAATCCTGTTTATGGTTCATATATATTTCTGGGAGAGATACTGGTTGACCTGAGCTTGAACCCGGACAAGCCAATTCCAAATAGATGTGGCAGTTGTCAGGAATGTTTAACAAATTGTAAGGGAAAGGCGCTAACTAATCCTTATATTCTTGACCCTGATAAATGTGTAAGTTACCTGACTCAGAAGAAGGGGTATTTAACTTACAGGGAACGTGAAGATATAGGTACTAGTTTCTGGGGTTGTGATAGATGTCAGGAAGTCTGTCCCTGGAATGATAATATACCAGCAGATTTACATCCTGAATTTGCATCGCTAATTGCGGGGAATATAGAAGAAGTGTTGGAGTTCACCAGGGATAATTTGCCTGAAGAATGGCAAGAATCAGCTCTTAACTGGCGGGGGTTAAGGACTTTACAACGCAATTCAATTATAGTAATGGGTAACCTGCAGGATAGTAAGTATAAAAAAGTACTGGAAAGCAAGTTAAGTGATGCTTCTCCGGTAATTCGATCCTATACTGTCTGGGCTCTGGGAAAAGTTGCTCCTGTTAATGATAATATAAGGGAATTATTAATAAAGATGTATAAGCAAGAGAAAGATTCAGGAGTTAGAAAAGAGATTAGAAATGTAATGGAGGGTAATATTGATGATAAATGTAGAAATTGATAATAAAAATTATGAATTTAAAAAAGGAATTAATCTGGAAAATATAATGGAAAAGATTAACCATAAAGATAAAAATATAATTGTTGCAGCAATTATTAATAACAGAATACAAAAATTAAGCAAAAAGATTGATAGTGATTGTAAAATAAAATTCTTAACCCGATCAGATGTGCTGGGGAATCGTATTTATAGAAGAAGTCTTTTTATGGTTATGGCCAGAGCAATTTATAAATTATTTCCGGAGTCAGTTCTAGCAATAGAACATTCGTTGAGTAATGGCATTTACTGTGAATTACATAAAGAGGGTTCTCTGGAACCCCAGGATTTACAGAGAATATATTCTGAAATGATAAAAATAGTTAAAGCTGATCTCCCGATTAGATGTAAACAATTTACCAGGGACGAAGTAATTGATATCTACAAAAAGCAGGGATTTGATGATAAAGTAAAATTTATTAAAAACTGCAATCGTAGTAAATTTATTTTATATGAACTCGATGGTTT
>JADQBU010000359.1 GCA_016278435.1 Halanaerobiales bacterium | reverse complement strand
CCAAAATAGAGAGAATATAAAGCACCGGCAAATGCAGTAATCGTATTTGCAATTACAAATCCCAGCCATTTAATATTAAAAGTATTATAGCCAAGAAAACTTAATTTTTTCTCATTAGTTTTTAAAGCTAAAAAGGTAGAACCCAGAACTGAGTCAGTCAAAAGGTATTTGCAAATTATATGGACCAGAACAACCATAATCAGCAAAAACAGATAAACACCATCGATCGTTGTTAAATCAATAATAGGTGTAGGATCCATCTTTGATAAAAACCAGAGGCCATCATCACCGTTGGTATAATTAACAAGTGCTTTCTGAAAAACAAAATAACCAATAACAAGTAAAGCCAGATTGGAAAGAGTAAAATAGGCACTCTGTAATCTCATTAAAACAGGACCCAGAATTACACTGATAACAAGCCCTGATAAAATTCCAACTCCGATTCCTACCAGGGGATTGCTGCCAAAATAAAATAAATACAGGGCAGTTCCATAAGCACCGAAAGCCATATATACCGGCTGCCCGAAAGAAACCTTTCCCAGATATCCCATTAAAATATTAGCTCCCATGGCATAGATACTGAAGATCGCAACTTCCATGGCAAAAGCTGGTGGGAAAAACATCTTCAATATAAATAAAATTCCTATTAGTACCAGTATCTTCCACCAGTTCTTTATTATAGACATCTTCTGCACATCCTCCTTTTAATTACAGATATTTATCAAAATTAGCAGTTTCAATATCTTCTTTTCCGGTTACTTCTGTAACTATTTTGCCTTCTTTAAAGGCATAAACCCTGTCTGCCACCCGGGAAACGAATGATAAATTCTGCCCCACTATAACTATTGCTGTTTCATTCTTTAATTCTTTAAATGTTTTAACCAGGTCATCTACAATACTGGGAGCAAGTCCTTCTGTTGGTTCATCGATTAACAATAACTGAGGTTTACCGAGTATAGCCCTGCCAATCATCAACATCTGCTTTTCTCCACCACTCAGAAAAACCCCCTGACGATCCATCAAGGTTTCAAGTTTAGGGAAATATTCCATAACTTTTTCCAGGTTATAATCATTCATGGCATAGCTAGATAATTCCAAATTTTCCCGGACACTTAATTCAGAAAATACTTTTTTATCCTGATCAATATATTTAAGACCCTTCTGTGCTATCTGATAAGTGGGTATACCCTTGATTTCTTCACCATTAAAAACAATACTGCCGCTTACTGGTTTCAGGAGCCCTACTATATTCTTTAAAAGGGTTGTTTTACCGGCCCCATTTCTTCCTACTATCGCTACCAGTTCTTTTTCCTTTACATTTAAAGAAACATCAAAAATAACCTTGGCTTCTCCATAGGCAGCATTTAAATTTTTAACTTCCAGTACATTTTCATTTTTTGCCATAATAGATCCCAGCCTCTTTTAAAATTTTTCGTAAATTACTACGCTTTTATTTTAGCCATCTCTTTAGCATCCATTTTCCAGTATCTTTCCCGAACAATATCTGACTTAAGTACTGTCTGACATTCTCCAGCACAGATCATTTCTCCTTCGACCATTACACAGATATCCTGAACCAATCCCTCTATTTTAGACACCTTATGTTCAACTATAAAAATAGTTCTTTGACCTACATTCTGATAGAGTATTTCCAGAACCTCGTCAATCTCCTTTTCGCTTAAGCCGGCAAATGGCTCATCCAGCATTAAAATCTGCGGGTTATAAATTAGAGCCATGGCAATCTCCAGTACCCGGCGTTCTCCCAGGGAGATACTGCCGGTTTTTTTATGAGCAAGATGGGAGAGATTAAATTTTTCCAGGTATTCATAAATCTCATCATCATCAATATTTTTCATTTTCGAAAAAATAATATTGGAAAGCCCTGATTTACGATGTGATTTAAAATAGGATAAGCGCAAATTATCAAGAACACTCAATTCATTAAAGGTAGCTGTCAGCTGGAAAGTCCTGACTATTCCCATTTCTACTCTTTCAGCCGGGGAAAGACGGGTAATATCCTGGCCTTTATAAATAACAGCTCCTTCAGTCGGTGGATAATGACCGGTTATAATATTAAAAAAAGTCGTTTTACCAGCACCATTTGCACCGATAAGACCGACAACTTCGTTCTTTTTGATTTCAAGTGAGATATTATCAACTGCAACTAAGGGTCCAAATCTTTTGGTAACATTTTTTATTGTTAATAATCCTTCATCATTCATAGTACTAACCCCTTCTCTAAATATTATTTAGTCCCCGCTCCGGTAGAACCGGAGCAGGGATTTAAATATATATCAGTAATTAGTAGCCAAGTTTTTCAAGTGGAAGCAGAACTTCTTCTCCACCCTGATAGCCAACTACATCAAAGAGATCCCATTCGCCTTTACTTTCTGCAGCAGATTTTCCTTTAACAAGGAAACCAGCATACTTGTAGACCGGCTGATGATCTTCTCGCCAGTAAACCGGACCCTTGACAGTATCATAGTTTTCGGTTTCTGTCATGGCCTTGTTAAAGGCATCGATATCATCAAAACTGCCAGCAGCTTCGATAGCATCAAAGAGTCTCATGGCAGAAACATAAGCTATAACAGCGTAAGCATCCGGGGGATGGCCGAATCTTTCATTGTAAGCAGCACTAAATTCAGCAGCTTTCTGGGCTACTTTCTGGTCTTCAAAACCTTCCATATCCCAGTAGAAATTATGAATGGAATAAATTCCATCTCTTGCTTCTGCCGGGAGACCTTTAGCTACAACATTGGTAATAAAGGCATTGAACATAGTAACTTCATCATATAATCCCATATCATAGGACTGTTTCATCAGGGCAATTGCATCTCCAGCAAACTGAGCGGAGATAAATACTTCTGCATCAGAGTCAGCAACCTGCTGAATAATAGTTGTAAAGTCACTGGTTCCTACAGGAACTTCAGCCTTACCTACAACTTCGCCACCGTTAGCGGCTGCAGCATCTCTAACGCCTTCTTCGATACCCCAGCCCCAGCTGTCGGAGCGGCCCAGGAAGAATATTTTCTTTTTGCCTAAATCATTAATGGCAGCTCTTCCAGCCATATATCCAACAGTATAAGGAGTATACATTGCGGTCCAGGTAGCAGGTGCTAAAGCACCATTCTCAATAATCTTACGGGAGGTTGCACATACCGGGAAGTAAGGTAGTGGATCTCTCTTCATACTTTCATTAACAGCAACAGCGAGAGGAGACCAGGTCTGACCCAGAACAGCATCTACACCATCCTGTTTTAGATACTGAAGTCTTCTCATACCTACATTAAGATCAGCCTCATCATCTCTAACAATGGTGGTAACCTTTACTTTACCCCAGGGCATATCCAGTCCGCCTTCGGCGTTAACTTGTTCTGCCGCAAAGATAGCACCATTTTCCTGGGTTTCAGCAACCGGTGCAAAAGTACCGGTCAGTGGTAATAAAACACCTAGTTTAAACTCAGTCGGATTGGCAGCAGCTGCGCTAAAGCTAAAGGATAATGCAAGAGTTAATACTAAAGTAAAAATAACTAATTTTCTCATCTTATTTCTCATTACCTCCTTATTAGTATCCATTTTGATTTTTTAAAAGCCAGTTACATCCCGAAAAACCTCCAGATTATCTCTCCGTAATCACCCCTTCCTTAAATAATTTCTAATATGCAAACAACTGGGAAAATTGCTAATTAAATTAATCTTTTTAGCAAATTTTGTAATTCTGTATTATGGTATTACCACTTAATTAATATATTTTGACGTAAACAGTGAAATTCCTTTAATTTTTTTTTTCCCAAATTAATAATTTTTTTTATTTATCAAGTTTTAATAACTTTTTGGCATTTAGGCCGAGGACTTTTTCTTTTGTTTCCTGGC
>JADQBU010000411.1 GCA_016278435.1 Halanaerobiales bacterium | reverse complement strand
CTGCCGATATTATGAACCGTATAGAGCAATAATCTTATTGTTCACTAATTCCATTACTTATTAATGGTGGTAGAAGAATATCATATCTGGAATAAGCAGTAACATATATCATCATCTCTTATTCCATCTTCTATCAATTTATTTATTTTCCTGTGAAACTTACTTTTTTGATTTCTTCCAATTTCATTTAAATTAAATAGAGGCATAATTCGTCTTGCGGTTTCATCCAGTAGAACAGATTTCCCCGGTTCCAGTAGCTCTAACAACCCATCTGTATATAAAAAAAGGTGAGATCCGGTTTGATAATTGATTTTTTCCGTCTGGAACCCCGGTTCTTTTATAATACCAAGTGGTGTTTCTCCGTTGACCAGTTTTTCTACATCCCTTTCAGCCCCAGTTCCTGGACTTATAAGTAAAGGCCGGGGATGACCACCGTTGGACCAGCTTATTTCCTGCTCCTTCTTATCGACTATCAGATAAATTGCAGTAATAAATAAGTTATCCATCTCTCCGGAAAAATAATTAAATAATCTGTGGTTAATCTGACTTAAAACTGAACCTGGAGTTAACCCATTTTTTTCAATACTGCTGAAAATAAGCTTGACCATAACCATGATCAGTGCCGCCGGAACCCCATGACCTGAGGAATCAGCCAGAAAAATTCCGTAGCGGTTCTGGTCAAACTCTACAACATCATAAATATCGCCACCAATTTTATCAACCGGGCTGTAGAATACTTCTCCCTTTAACGCAGGAGGAATTTCAACCCGGGTAAGTTCACGTTGGACAACCCGGGCCAGTTCCAGTTGATGATCTAACCGTTTATATTGAATTTCCAGTTGATTATAAGTTGATTTCAATCTCAATGCTGCTCTAACCCTGGCTATAAGCTCAGTCCAGTCAATGGGTTTAGTCAAAAAATCATCTGCTCCCATATTTAAACTCTTCAGCTTGTCCTCCCGGGCATCAAGAGCAGTTACCATTATTACGGGAAGCTCGGTGTGCCCTCTCTCGAACTTTATCTCCCGGCAGACATCAAAACCATCCATACCGGGCATTAAGATATCGAGCAAAACCAGATCGATTGATTCCTGTTCAATTAACTCCAGAGCAGTCTGGCCGTTTTCTGCAGTTATTACATGATACCCTTCTGCCTCCAGCATTGCTTCAATCAATTCCAGATTTTCTATCCTGTCATCGACAACCAGAATCTTTCCTTCATTCATCTATATCAATCCTTATCGTAACTGATGTGCCATTATTTTTAAACTCCAGAGCATCTGCAGTTGCAAAAACAAGTGGTAATCCTCTTCCTTTTTCTTCTAGTAAAGGCATCTTCTGCAATTTTAATTCCTTATAATTAAATCCAGGCCCCGGGTCATTTACAGTGATTTTAATTTGATTTATATTATTGTTCAGGCTAACATCAACTCTGCTAATCCCTGCCGGTTTGCCCTTGCAACCATGTTCAAGAGCATTGGCCATAAGTTCCCGGCCGCAGAGTTCAACCCTGAAATTAAGTTCCTGATCTTCACAGCCATTAACCCGCAAAAATTCCTTGATCTTACAAATAATATCACTGATTTTCTCCGGTTCATTGGGTAGTTCAAATTTAAGTTCTGGTTCTTCTATTATTTCATCCATATCAGGAAGCTTTCCCTTCACCAACAAAAGATTGAACAGCCTCTTCGATATTATCAAATATTTTTATTATCTGACCCAACATGGTCAGTTCAAAAACCCTGCTGACATCTTTAGTCGGGGCAGCCAGTACCATCTTTCCTCCCCTTTCACGTAAGTTCTTGAAGAGAGATATTAAAACTCCAACTCCGGAACTATCCATGAATTCAACACACGAAAGATCTACTACCAGCTTTTCAACTTTCTGATCAACAAGATATTCCTTGGCTTTTTCCTTGATTTCGTGGGAACCTTCAAATAACAATTTTCCCTCCAATTCCAGTACTAAAATCCCGTCTTCTGATTCTATAAAATTCATATTACTCCTCCCCGGTCTTAAATTCACTGATTAACTCTTTTAGTTTTTGAGCCATCTTATCCATCTCTTCAGCAGAAGCAGCCACTTCCTGCATCGAGGCACTCTGTTCTTCAGAAAAAGCAGAAACCTCTTCTGTACTGGCGGCATTTTCCTCTACAGCCGAAGCGATACTGGCAATAGATTCTGACATCTCCCCGGATTTGCTCTCCAGTCTTTTTGTAAACTCCTTGATTTGCTCGATATTAATTCTGGTTTTATTGGACATTTCAAGTATATTCTGCAGTGAGTCTCCCGCTTTATTGATAATCTCGATTTGACTATCAACTTCCTGTGAATTGACATCCATAGAGTTAACCGTAGCTGTAGTTTCTGACTGAATATCCTCAATTAGACTAGTTATTTTGCCTGCAGCCTCTCCCGATTCTTCAGCCAGTTTTCTGACCTCTTCTGCTACCACGGCAAAACCCGTGCCGTGTTCACCGGCCCTTGCTGCTTCAATGGCTGCATTCAGAGCCAGCAGATTGGTCTGGGAAGCTATACCATCGATTAATGCTACCATATCTCCAATCTGTGTTGATCTTTTACCCAGTTTTTCAATTGAATCTGTAGCGAAATTAACGGTTTCTGTTACCACATCAAGCTGTTTAATCGCCTTCTCTACAGCCTTAAACCCTTCTTCTGCCGTTTTTTCAGAATCCCTTGCTACCTTGAGAGAAGTTTCTACATTATCCCGCAAGTTTGTACTACCTTCAGCCAGTTCAGCAGATATCCCGTCTAGTACATTGATCTGGTTGGAAGTATCCTCACTACCCTCTGCCACCTGGATCATACTGCTGGCAATCTCCTGAGCCGTTTGGCCTGTCTCATCAGAAGACATTTTTAACTGGGTACTGGCTTCAGCCACCAGGTTAGACTCTTTATTTATCTCATTCAATAAATGTTTCAGTTTTTTAATCATAATCGAGATAGAGGAAGCTAGCTGTCCTATTTCATCCTCCCGGTCAATATCAACATTTCTGGTCAGGTCTCCCTCAGCAACTCCCTGTACTATCCCGGCGATATTTCTCAATGGTCTGGCTATTATTCTGGTTAGAATAAAGGAAATCAGGATCGCCAGGATAAAGCAAATTACAGCTGCAATAATCATCGTCCTGGTAATACTTGCATCCAGAGAAGCCATCTGATCTTCCAGACCCTGAAGATGCTGACCTTCAATTTCTTTTATTTTCTGCAGATTTTCCCGAACTCCGTTGACAGCAGGTATGGTCTCTTCCCGAAATAATTTGATCGCCTGCTCTTCATTTCCATTTCTAAATAAATTGACCACTTCCCGGGAACTGTTATGTAATTGAACATGAGGTGCTTCCAGAGCATCAAAATACTCCTTAATTCTATCAGATGGTTCAAAACTATAATACCACTGACCCAGATTACAGTCATGGGGAGACTGAATTTCATCGGGAATAGGGCCACCGGCAAACATATCGTACATCTTTATCATCCATAAATGATGGTCAATCTCTCTTTCAGCAAGAAAGGTCTGTAAATTATGAGCTTCAGTCATAGCTTCTTCCAGTACATCATTTTTAGCAAATAAATAATAATTTAAAACAACCAGACCGACAATTAATAATACCATAACCATTGATGCAAGTAGTATTTTGGAAAAAATAGATTTTTTAAATAACATTTTACACCACCCTTTAAGATTTCAACTAACTAATATGTCTTAGACACGAAACTACCTCAGAGTCCCACCAGCCCTTATCGACCTCTTCTGTCATAATTTTCAGGGCTTCATCCTTACTCAGGGCATTCCTGTAAGGCCTGATGGTAGTCAGAGCATCATAAAAATCAACAACAGAAACAATTCTAACCGAAGGTAAAATCT
>JADQBU010000032.1 GCA_016278435.1 Halanaerobiales bacterium | reverse complement strand
CTCTGCCTTCTTTCCCACCCGTAACCCCTGGAATTTTGAACATGTAACTGGAGGGTCCAGCGGTGGTTCGGCAGCAGCTGTTGCAGCAGATGAAGCACCGGCGGCACTGGGTTCTGATACCGGCGGCTCAATCAGACAGCCGGCTGCATTCTGTGGAGTGGTTGGTTTAAAACCTACTTATGGTAATGTCTCCCGCTATGGGCTGGTTGCCTTTGCTTCATCACTGGACCAGATTGGACCGATTACAAAAAACGTTTCTGACTGTGCTCTGTTATTAAACGAAATTTCCGGATATGATCCCCTGGATTCTACTTCTGTTGATCAGGATTATCCGGACTATACCCGGTTTCTGAAAGATGATGTCAAAGGGATGAAGATCGGGATTCCCGAAGAATACTTTTCGATAGACTTTAACCCGGAAGTAAAGGAAAAGGTACTGGCAGCAGTCAAGGAACTGGAAGAGGCCGGAGCAGAGGTTGAAGAAGTAAATATTACCGGAGCTGAATATGCTCTGGCTGCCTATTATATTATTGCCCCGGCGGAAGCAAGTTCCAACCTGGCCCGTTATGATGGGGTCAGATATGGATACCGCAGTAAAGTTGCTAATGATATTAAAACCATGTTTACCAATACCCGTCATGAAGGTTTTGGAGATGAAGTCAAGAGAAGAATTATGCTCGGCACTTATGTGCTAAGCTCCGGGTATTATGATGACTTTTATTTAAAGGCCCAGAAGGTCAGAACAGTGATTAAGGAAGACTTTGAAAAGCTATTCAAAGATTATGACCTCCTGATCTCTCCGACAACTCCGACTACAGCCTTTAAGATCAACCAGGTCAAGGATCCGCTGGAGATGTATCATGCCGATATCTTTACCGTGCCTGTAAATATTGCCGGCATTCCTGCTATATCTGTTCCCTGTGGTTTTGATAGTAATAATCTGCCGGTGGGATTACAGATGATGGGGCCCCATTTTGGTGAGGGAAAATTAATACAGGCTGCTTATACCCTGGAAAAAATACTGGGTATTGATAGAAAACCCGAGTTATAGAAATTTTCCATACAGGAGGTGTAAAAATGGCAACGAATTATGAAACAGTAATCGGTCTGGAAGTTCATGTCCAACTGGCTACTGAATCCAAAATTTTCTGCAGTTGTAGTACTGAATTCGGATCTGAACCGAATACCCATACCTGTCCGGTGTGTCTTGGTTTACCCGGAAGTCTACCCGTTTTAAATAAAAAAGCACTGGAATATGCGATAATGGCTGGATTAGCCCTGAACTGTCATATCAGGGACTACAGTAAATTTGACCGCAAGAATTATTTTTATCCCGATTTGCCCAAGGCCTATCAGATCTCCCAGTTTGACCTGCCGGTTGCGGAGAAGGGATATATGGAGATAGAAGGAGAAAAAATAGGGATAACCAGGGTACATCTGGAAGAAGATGCCGGTAAACTGGTCCATGAAGGAACAATTGGCAGTTCGACCGGAAGTCTGGTTGACTATAACCGGACCGGTGTACCTCTGATTGAGATAGTAAGTGAACCTGATATAACCAGTCCGGCCCAGGCCAGTCAGTATTTAATCCAGTTGAAGAAGATTCTCGAGTATCTGGAGGTATCTGACTGTAATATGGAAGAAGGTTCTCTCCGCTGTGATGCCAATGTATCGATCAGACCAGTCGGTCAAAAGGAATTCGGAACCAAGACTGAGTTAAAGAATATGAACTCCTTTAAGGCCGTAGAAAAGGGTCTAACTTATGAGGTCACAAGGCAGAAAAAGGTACTGGATAGTGGAGGAAAGATTATTCAGGAGACGAGAACCTGGGATGATAGCGCAGGTAAGACGATTTCCATGCGGGGTAAGGAAGAGGCTCATGATTACCGTTATTTTCCCGATCCTGACCTTGTACCGATGCAGATTAGTGAGGACTGGATATCTAAGCTGCAGTCAAGGATTCCAGAACTGCCAGTCAAGAGAAAAGAAAGATTTGTAAAGGAATACGGGATACCGGAATATGATGCTGGAGTTCTTACCGATACCAGGGTCCTGGCCGATTTTTTTGAAGAAGGAGTAAAGGCTTTTTCTGACCCCAAGACTGTCAGCAACTGGGTGATGGGGGAATTTCTCAGGTTGATTAAAGAGTCAGGAAAAGCAATTGAAGAAAGCAAGATAGATGGAAAACTTCTGGGTGAACTGCTCCAGTTGATTGAAGATGGTACTATCAGCAGCAAGATTGCCAAGGATGTTTTTACTGAAATGTTTAAAACTGGTCAATCTCCGGAAGAGATTATTGAGGATGAGGGCTTAAAACAGATCAGTGATGAAGGCAAACTGGAAGAGATTGTTTCCGGTATCATTGCTGATAATCCAGAGGCTGTTGAAGACATCAAAAATGGTAAAGATCAGGCGATTGGTTTTCTGGTTGGACAGGTTATGAAAGAAACACGTGGTAAAGCTAACCCTCAGCTGGTAAACCAGCTCTTTAGAGATAAGATACTGGGGTAAATAGAAACCGGAGGGGTTAGTATTGAAACTTGAACAGATCAGAAAAAAAGTAAAAGAGAATACGGTAAAACCACTGGGAGTTGATAAGATTTACTCTGTTTTAATACCCCTGTTGTACCGGGATGACCAACTTTCATTATTATATGAAGTAAGGGCCGAAAAATTAAGCACCCAGCCCGGTGAAATATCTTTTCCCGGGGGTGGACTGGAAGAGGGAGAAAGTCCACTGGTGGCTGCTCTCCGGGAAACCTCAGAAGAATTAAATATAAAACAGAGTCAGATTGATTTAATCGGCGAACTTGATTATATCGTCACCCCTTATAACATAATTATTTATGTATATACCGCTATTCTCAGGGAGATAAGCTTTAATCAGATCAGACCCAACCCAGATGAGGTGGATGAATTATTTACAGTTCCGGTGCAGTATTTGCTGGAGAATAAACCTGATATCTATCAGATGAAGGTTAAACGGATTTCAGAAGAGGATTTCCCCTTTCATTTGATCAGAAATGGTACCGATTATAACTGGCGTGAAGGCAGATATCCTGTTTATTTTTACAGATACCGGGACCGGGTTATCTGGGGATTTACAGCCCGGATGACAGAGAATTTTTGTGAAATTATCAGTAGTTGAGGGGGGATAGGATTTGCAGATTGAGATTTTAGAACTGCTGGCCGGAGCCAGGAAGGCAGAAGGCCTGGCAGTAGTTATCGATGTTTTCAGGGCTTTTTCGGTGGCCTGTTATCTAACAGAAAATGGAGCCCAGGAGATTATACCGGTCGGTGAGCTTGAGCAGGCCTATAAGTTAAAGGAAGAAAATCCTGATATAGTTTTAATCGGTGAACGGGAAGGCAAGGTGCTGCCTGGTTTTGATTATGGGAATTCCCCGACTGAAACCAAAGGGGTAGAATTTACAGGAAAAACTATAGTCCATACAACCAGCGCCGGTACCCAGGGCCTGGTTAATGCCCGGGGAGCAGAGGAGATTATTACCGGGAGTTTTGTAAATGCTGGTGCAATAGTTAATTATATCAGAAACAAAACACCGGAAAAGGTATGTCTGGTAGCAATGGGTACAGGTGGGGTAGAGTCAGCTGATGAGGATTTATACTGTGCCCGCTATCTTAAAAGCTGTCTGGAAGGAGAGCCGCTTGACTTTACAGAGATAGTCAGTGATTTAAGAAAGAGAGCCGGTAGTAATTTCTTTGACCCGGAGCAGGACTGGTTACCGGAGGGAGATTTTAACAGCTGTCTCGACCTTGACCGTTTTGATTTTGTTCTTAAAGCAGAGAGAAAGAAGGATGGCTTGCTGTACCTGCAGAAGATGAAAAGTTGCCAGTAAGATTAATCAAGAGAGTAAGCAAGTTTGACTTAAATAGCAGAAATTTTACTTTAAAAA
>JADQBU010000426.1 GCA_016278435.1 Halanaerobiales bacterium | reverse complement strand
CCGACCCTGGCAACACCGGAGAAGGGAAAGATAATTATTGAGGCCGTTGTTAACAATATAGTGAAGATAATAAACAGTGTGCGGGAAAATCACAGTCATAAAACAAGTAAAAATTAAGGAGGGATTAAATATGTTTAATTCATTCTGGACCTATCCCTGGGACCTACTGGATTTAGGTATTAAAAATTCTCTGGAAGAACTTAAATCAGCAGGAATAGATGGGATTAGTCTGGCCACCAGCTATCATGCAGGCAGGTTTTTGCAGGCCAGAAGTCCTAAACGAAAGGCGTATTTTCCAGAAGATGGGACTGTTTATTTTAATTTAGATAAAAATAAATACAAAGATTTACTAATTCAACCCCGGGAATCTAATTTTATCAAAGAAAACAGGGGCTTTTTAGATAAATTATTTTCTGAGGCAGAAAAATTAAATATGGAGGTTTCAGGTTGGACAGTTGCTTTACACAATACCAGGGTCGGTAAAAACTACCCCGAGGTTACAGTTAAGAATGCATTTGGTGATCCATATTATTATAATTTATGTCCCAGTAATGAAGATGTCAGGGAATATATTAAGGTCTTAATAGAAGATATAACAAGTAAACATCCATATTATGCTCTTGAACTTGAATCTTTAAATTACATGGGCTTTTTTCATGAATATCATCACGAAAAAGATGGGGTCGGTTTGACTGCAAAGGATGATTTTTTATTATCACTTTGTTTCTGTGATGCCTGTAAGGAGAGAGCGAAAAAAGAGGGTATTAATATAGAACCTGCTCAAAAAAGGGTAAAATCCTGGATTGAAGAGTTCTGTAGTAATGAGATTCCAGAAAATGATGATAAGGAGTTTATGGAACAGGGACTTGAGTATTTCAAAGATTTTCCTGAAGTATATAAATATTTGCAGTGGAGATCAACTGTGGTAACTTCTCTGGCTGAAGAAATATATCAGGGTAATACAGGTAATTCTAAAATATATTTTTTGAGTTTGCTTACCCCTGATAAATCATGGTTATTTGGTATCGATTTTAAAGAGATAAGTAAAGTTAATGATGGAATTGTTGTTTGTTGTTATGAAACAGCTCCAGAGCAGGTGGGTCTGGATATTGAGCAGTCAGTTGCTGAAGTTGATAGTTCAACCCCGATAATGACGGGATTAAGAGTCTTTTGCCCTGAAGTTCATAGTAAAGAGGAATTAAAAGAAAAAGTCAGAAAAGCAACTGAATCCGGTACTGGTGGGTTTGTTTTTTATAATTATGGATTAATTCCACAAAAAAGAATTAACTGGGTTAAAGATGCACTTTCAGCTCTGGAATAATGAATATCAATTACCATAATCATACATAAATTTAATCAAATTTTAATCTAAATCTAATAAAGTTTTAATCTACCTATGTTATACTATAAACAATACTTCCTCCTTTTAATAAATAAATTTGAACCAGAAAAGTCGGAGCGAAACTAAAAAACCCCAAAGTATTGAAGCCGGCAGTTTAATGCTGGCTTCTTTACTTTTATAGGTAAAATCTGATAGAATTAATAGTAATAAAAGATTGAAAAAAATGCGCAGGTGATGATATGAAGAAAATTGATAAATTATTCATAGTATTGAGACCACAGGGAAAGGTAGAGGAACTGGCCGCTTCCACTCAGAAGAAGATTAATGATGAGTATAAAATTTATAATGGTATTTTACCCATGTTACATATTACTCTGGCTGAGATAGAAGGTGATTTTAACCAGATAAATGTAAATAAAGTAAAAGAATTACTTGAAAAAATAGCCGGTAATCATAAACCTGTTAAACTAATTTTAGATGGTTTCCACTGTTTTTTCAAGAATTCGAAGGCTTTAACCCTGGAATTGGATGAAACAGATTCACTGGTGGATTTGACAGAGAAATTACATGAAAAGCTGAAGGAAGTTGATTTTTTAAAGATTAATCATGGCCTTGATAAGATAAATTATCATATTACTCTGGCCGGGTCTATGTTCGCAGATAAACCTTTATCCACAGAAATTCACAGAAAATTATGTTCTTATCTGGAAGAAAAGTCACTCAGAATTGAAAGTGAAACAGATCTAATAGAGCTCTGGCTTCCTGTTCTGGAAGAAGAAAAGGCAGTATTATCGCGCTTTCATCTGAGCAGACGGTAAAATTGTAGAAAACAAATAAAATAGTAGATAAAATTTAAAGAAAAGAAGGGAGATATATATATATGAAAAAAATATTTGTTATTGATACTAATGTATTATTAAGAGATCCTTATGCGATATTTTCTTTCGAAGAGAATGAAGTTGTCATTCCTCTGGCTGTTATTGAAGAGATAGATGATCAGAAATCCAATAAAGCTGATATCGGTTATAATGCCCGTGAGACTTCAAGATTACTGGATGGATTACGGAAAAAAGGGAATTTAAATGAAGGGATAGAACTGGAAGAAGGTGGTATTTTAAGGATAGCAATTGACGGCAAGGATTTAATCTTGCCTGCAGGTTTAAGTGCCAATAAAATGGACAATCGAATTGTATCAACTGCCATTCATCTCAGCAAAGAAAATCCGGACCGTAAGGTTATCCTGATATCTAATGATATCAACCTCAGATTGATCGGTAATGCTTTTGGCATAAGTGCAGAAGAGCATCTTTCCAGCCGTTTAAATGATGACCAGATATTCGCAGGCTTTCATGAAATTGATGTTAAATCAGAAACTATTGATCGTTTCTACCAGGAAGGGGAAATTACTCCAGACGAAATTATTAAGAGTGATTACAGTTTGTCACCGCGGGAATTTGTACAGTTAACCGCAATCGACCGGGAGAAACAGTCTGCTCTGGGTAAATTTGACGGAGAAAAGATTGTGAAATTAGTTCATGATAAGGAAAAACCATCTGGAATCTCCCCCCAGAATAGGGAACAGACATTTGCTCAGGAACTCTTACTTGATGATGATGTGAAACTGGTTACCCTTTCCGGTCGGGCTGGTACAGGTAAGACACTGCTGGCTCTGGCAGCAGGTTTATTTAATGTTTTAGAAAAAAAGTTATATACCCGCTTACTTGTGGCCAGACCGGTCATACCGATGGGGAAGGATATCGGATTTTTGCCGGGTACCAAAGAAGATAAGTTGCAGCCCTGGATGCAGCCGATCTTTGATAATCTTGATTTAATCTTTCAGCAGAAAAAGAGTTCCAGCTTTTCTTATAGTCAGCTTACTGAAAATGATCTACTGCAGATAGAAGCGTTAACCTATATCAGGGGGCGCTCTATTCCCAATCAGTATATTATAATTGATGAAGCTCAGAATCTTTCCAAACATGAGATAAAAACAATTGTAACCAGGGCCGGTAAAGAATCGAAGATTATTTTTACCGGTGACCCTTATCAAATCGATAACCCTTATCTGGATCTACATTCCAATGGATTAACTTATCTGGCCCATAAATTCCGTTCCCAGAAAATCGGGGGACATATTATGCTGGAACAGGGAGAAAGATCTGAACTGGCTGAGATTGCCAGCCAAATACTTTGATAATCTAATCTAGATATAATGGCAAGAAAAAAGTTAAATGATAGATTAAAAGTCAAATTTGACAATTGCCAAAAAGTACTATACAATAATAGTAATGATTATTAATTCAAGGAGGGAGTATTCCCTTCTTTTTTTATCTTGACTATTTAATTAAATACATACGATAATAAAACATGGAGGTGTCTAAAATGGGAAAAAATGATATTAATATTGATATCTACACACGTGAATGGTGTCCGTACTGCCGCAGAGCTAAAGCATTTTTACAGAGTAAAGGGCTTTCATTTACGGAACATGAGATAAGTGATGATGAAGAAGCAGTAAAAGAGATGGTAAAGAGGTCTGGAGGACAAAAAACGGTTCCCCAGATATTTTTTGATAACAAACATATTGGTGGTTATGATGATCT
>JADQBU010000280.1 GCA_016278435.1 Halanaerobiales bacterium | reverse complement strand
TATCTGCACCTAAGACACAAATGTTTGCTGAAACTAAAAACAGAGAAGTGATTAAAACTACAAGTAAAATTTTCTTACTCAAACTAATTCCTCCTTTTAATTTTTTAAGGTACAAAATATTTCTTTATTAACACCTCCTGTTTGTTGAGTGATTGTAATTTAATAATATTATTGGAATTTATAATAATATTATTATTCATAAAATTCTATTATGGTAATCATGTTTATATACTTCTGTATATAATCTATAATTCCTTTTTTACATATAATTTATTTTTTTATACAAATAAAACCATTTACCTATTTGCAAAAGGATAAAATTACTGATATTATATTTTTACAATAGGAATTTGGCAAGGGGAGGGTATCAAAATGGATTTACGCAACTGCCCACGGTGTGGCAGGATATTTGCCGATAACGGGACACACAGGATATGTTCTGACTGCCGTCATCAGGAAGAGGATGATTATGAGAAAGTAAAGGCTTTTCTCTGGGATAATCCGCGCTCTACAATTGGAAAGGTTCATGAGGAGACCGGGGTTTCCGAGGATACAATTATCAAGTTTATCCGTGAAAATAGGCTGATTACCGAGGGTTTGGAGATTAAAGCCAGTTTAAAATGCCAGAGGTGTGGTACTACTATCAGCCACGGACGGTTCTGTCAGAAATGTCAGGATGAACTGGTAGATGGTTTCAGTGATACAGGGAAGGAAAAAAAGAGCAAAAAGAAGAAAAAATCAGGTTCTGATATGTATATTAAAGATAGAATTAAAGAGAGAAAAGAGAATAAATGAGGAAATAATTAGACTGATATGTCAGGGTTTTCCTGTTTATCAGTTTTTTTATTATATATATCAGGTTAATATTATTAGAATATCCCCTTATTTAGGGGGTATTTTACTTTAATCAAGCTTAATCATATTTAATGACGGTTAAGTATCCTGCCAGCCATACGATATTTATAGCAGAGGAACGGGAGGAAGATATCGATGAAGATAAATAATATAAATATTGGAAAAGTCCATAAGACCTATCAGCAGCAGAAAAAGGAAAAGATCGGGGAGCGGCAGAATATCAAGGGAGATAGGATGAATATTTCCAGTAAGGCCCTGGAGATTAAGAAATTAAAGCAGAAACTGGTAGATATTCCTGAAATTAGAGAAGAACGGGTTAAACAGCTTAAGGAATCAATTAAAAAAGGGGAGTACCATGTTGATTCCATGTTAATCGCCAGGAAGATATTAAATGAAATTGAGCAGGAGTGAAATTATGGGTGATAAAGTGGTTGCCAATTTAGTTATGATATTAGAAGAAGAATATGATCTTTACAATAAGCTTGTTCAACTTGCTGCTGAGAAAAAGGAAACTATTATAGATAACAAAATAGAAGAGCTGAGTGAACTGGTTCAGCGGGAAGATGGAATCATTGACGAGATCAAGGAGTTTGAAACCAGTCGTGGTGAAAAAATTACTGAACTCTGCGAAGTTTATGGAATATCTGCAGATGAGGTGAGTTTTAACCAGCTGCTTGAATATGTCACTGGATCAGTGCGGGAAGATTTAATAGATATCAGAGAGAAACTACTGGAGGTTATTGATAATTTAAATAATATGAATGAACAGAACCGGCTCCTGATTGATGAAGCAATTAAACTTAATCAATTTTCTTTTAATATGATAATTAAAGCACTGGAACCGGCAAACCAGACTTATGATGGAAAAAGTGATCGTTCTGAGAAGAAAGTTAGTTCACACCTTGTTGACCGCAGGGGTTAGTGAGATGGAGGGAGATAGATGGGTAGTTTTAATGGTATAAATATCGGATTAAAATCATTACAGGTTCAGCGGACAGCCCTTAATACAACCGGACATAATATTGCCAATGCCAATAATGAAGGTTATAGTAGACAGCGGGTTATGCAGACTGCCTCTGAACCACATACAGTACCTGGCTTGAATTCACCGGGTGGTGCCGGTCAACTGGGGACCGGTGTCAAGATAGAGGAGATTGTCAGGATGAGGGATGAGTTTATTGACCAGCAGGTTAGAAAAGAATACCGGGATCAAGGTTTATGGTCAGCCCAGGCTGAAGGTCTGGAACGGATTGAGGCCACCTTTAATGAACCTTCTGAGACCAGTTTAAATTATGCTTTTGACCGGTTCTGGCAGTCTCTTCAGGACCTGGGTAATAATCCTGAGGATCCTGCTGCCCGGGCTACTGTCAGACAGAGAGGTGTTGTCCTGACCAATAATTTCCACACCATGGGACAGCAGCTGCTCGATTACCAGGAGGCACTGGATAGTAATGTAAGCTCAAAAGTGGATGAAATAAATTCTCTTATACACAGGATTGCAGATCTTAATGGACAGATTGTAAATGTTAAGACCGCCGGGCAGAACCCCAATGATTTGATGGATAAAAGGGACCTTCTGGTCGATGGTCTAAATAAGGTTATGAATGTTCAGGTCCGGACCAGTAATACTGGTAATATGAATATCTCCCTGAATGGGATTAGTATTGTTAACGGAACCGATGTCCAGGAGCTGGCTGTTAAGGAAAGTCAGGAACTGGCTGACAGGTTCAAGGATAAAGTGATTTTTGCTGATACGGAGGAAGAGGTCAAGCTTAATAGCGGTGAACTCAAGGGTATAATGAATGTTAGAGATGAAATGATAGATGATTATTTAAATAAACTTGATGATATGGCAGAGGCTTTTGCCAACAGGTTTAACGATGTTCACAGCCAGGGTTATGACCAGGATGGTAATCCAGCAGGTGAATTCTTTGTCTTCAAGGGCGATGATAGTAAGGAAAGTTATCACCATTCCCTGAATATTGAAGTTTCGACTGAGATAATTAACAGTAGACGCAGGGTAGCAGCCGGAAGGTTTCAGGGTAATTACAGTGACAATCAGGAAGTTGCCACAACTGAGGTTACCGGAGCCAGTTTGATCGATGCTGGAACTTATGTTGAAATCAGGCAGGTAGATGATACAACTGTCCAGTACACAGCCTATGATAAGGATGGAAATGTTTTAAAAGATGATGCCGGCAATGATATTTTAAATAGGACAGCCACCACTGGTGGTCAGCTTGAATTTGACAACCTGGGTTTTAACATTAATATTGAGGGTATCGGGGATGCTGATATCGTCTTTAATCCCGGCAGTGGTAGTGGTGATAATGCTGTTGAGCTGGCAGCTACCATTAAGGAAGACCGGCTGGATAAACTGGATGATTCAACATTGAACGATTATTATCATTCTGTTATATCATCCCTGGGAGTAGATGCCCAGCGGGCCAACCAGATGGTCGATAACAAGGGAGCACTACTTGATCAGCTGGAAAAACAGAAATGGAGTACCTCCGGGGTGTCTCTGGATGAGGAGATGGCCAATATGATTAAGTTTCAGCAGGCTTACAATGCTGCCGCCAGGATCATTACAACATCCAATGAAATGCTCGATACCCTGATGGGGATTATAAGATAGATTCATTTTAAGGCAGATGATTATATAGAAATACATAGTGTGGAAAATGGAAACAGTGGAAACGGAGGAATTGTAATGCGGATTACCAGTAATGTTGTAATCAATAATATGATGAAACATCTACAAAAAAATATGAGTGATCTGGATGAGTTGAACCAGCAGCTGGCTTCAGGTAAGAAGTTTCAGAAACCGTCCCAGAATCCCATAGGAGTAGCCAAAAGTATGGAATTTGATTCCCTGATCAAGAATAATAAACAGTATAAAAGAAATCTGGATGAGACGAGAAACTGGCTGAATGCCAGTGAATCTGCCGTAGCTGATCTGGGCAAGGTATTACAGAGGGCAAGAACACTGGCTGTCCAGGGGGCAAATGGTACCCTTACTGCAAATGATAGGGAGAACCTGGCAGTTGAAGTTGACCAACTGCAGGGAGAGCTGCTTGATATTGCTAACTCCAGACTGGGGACCCGCTATTTATTCGGAGGCCAGGAG
>JADQBU010000220.1 GCA_016278435.1 Halanaerobiales bacterium | reverse complement strand
ATCATGGTGATATTATTAGAGGCTGTAAAATTATTTTGCAGCCTCTTTTGACTGTTTTGATAATTTATTGTATAATATTTATATATTATAATAAGGATTCAAATTTTTTTAATAATATCGTAACTACTTAAGTAGTTACGATAATGTTGGAGGAGATCTCTATTTCTGATACTGTTGAAAGAACAATTCGGGAGTTTAAAAATGTAGGGTTTACAGAATACGAAGCCAAGGCCTATATAGGATTATTAAAAAACGGGGTTCCGGTAACAGGTTATGGCTTAAGTAAGATATCAGGTGTACCTCATGGTAAGATTTATCAGGTGCTATCACGTTTGGTAGATAAAGGTATTGTACAAAAGGAAGGCAAAGAAAATAATGAATATGTTGCTCTTCCACCCAAAAATCTGGTTAAAAATCTGAGGCAGGAGTATGATTCCAGCCTTAATATTCTGGATGAAAATTTAGAAAAAATAAATACAACAGGTTATATGACAAATATCTGGAATATTAATGATAGAAAAGCAATTTTAAATAAATCCAGGGTATTAATAAGGAATTCCAACAATAATCTGTTACTTTCGTTATGGAAGGATGAAATTAAATATCTGGCTGAAGACATAAATAGCAGAACCTGTAAGGGAGTAAAAACTTTATTAATAATCCATGGAGGGGGCGAGAAATATCTAGAAGCAAATGATAATATAAATTACTATAACCATTTCCTGGAAAAAAAGGTTATACAGGAAAGAGGAAAAGAAATAATAGTTGTTGCCGACAGAAAGGAAGCTGTTGCCGGAAACATTAATGAAATGGAGTCATCAGCTTTTTCCACCACAAAACTGGGAATAATTAATATTATTAGTGAATTTATTTTACATGAAGCTCTGTTATGGAAGTTATATTCAAATATAAAGATAAAGAATGATAAAGAATTAGAGCAGTTAAAAAAGGAACTATTTCATAATGATGATATTGAATAAAATGTGATATACAAATAAAAAAATTATAATAATTTAAAATTTAATATTATTTGCAAGTTTACAGGAGTAAAACTGATATAATATAGAATAATAGCATATAATAACTTTTGACCTCAGTGTAAAAATAGATTATAATTAAAAGTGAAATAAATAATTAAATATTTTTTTGATTTAGGTAGTAACCACAGAAGTGGTTATTAATTTTAACTAACTAGTAACGACAAAAGTTGTTATTAAAGATTCTAAAAATTAAAAAAAGGAGGGATATGAGAAGTTATAAGATTTATATACTAGAATCTGGGGAGGGATAATTAATTTGAATAAGGAAAGAGACCTTATAACTACCGCAGTCAAAAACTGGCAGCCGAGATTTCTTGTTGCAGGGGTGAATTTCAGTGATTTACGTGATAATATTTTGCCCCGGGCAGACAGCTGGATCAAGTGGGCTGAGGCCTGGAGTGATACAGGAGACATGCATTATCAACTTGGTGTTCAAGCACTTCAAGAAGGCAATAAAGTTACTGCAGGTCAAGCATATGCAAGAGCAGCAGTATATTACCAGTTTTCTCAGTTTACCTTAACTCAATATCCAGAGAAGAAGAAGGAGTTAACCCTTAAAAAGGTTAAAGCCTATAACAAAGCTGCTCCCCTTCTTAAACCTTTAGCGCGGCGGGTTGAGATACCATTTGAGGAAACATACATACCAGGCTACTTAAGGGTGCCGGAAAATACTAATAATCTGAATATAGTAATTCTTATACCGGGAGCAGACTCAACCAAAGAAGAGTTCAGGACACTTGAAGAAGGTTTTCTCAAAAGGGGTATGGCTACTATCAGTATCGATGGTCCAGGTCAGGGAGAAATGAGATATAATATGCTACTGAGACCTGATTATGAAAAGGCAGTATCAGCTGTAATTGATTTCCTTGAAACATACCCAGATATAAAATATAGTAAGATTGGTTTATGTGGTATAAGTATGGGAGGTACTTTTGTTATCAGATCTGCTGCTTATGATGATAGAGTATCTGCTGTAGTAGATGTTGCTGGCTTTTATCATATTAATTACTGGGATAAGCTGGGGACTCTTCTCAAACATACCCTGACATTTCTCTTTGATGCAGACAGTGAGGAAGAGGCAAAAAAAGCCTCATATAGAATTGATTTAAGCGGGATTATTAAAGAGGTGAAATGTCCTTTGCTGGTTGTACATGGAGAGTTAGACGGGATTGTACCTGTAGAAGATGCCAGAAAGATGTATGCAGAGGCAGAGTGTAATAAGAAACTGATTATCTATCGGGAAGGAAACCACGTCTGTAATAATATTTCATATAAATATAGACCACTTGTTGCTGATTGGCTAAATGCTAAATTAAGTTAAGGGATTATAAGCTTTGGGGAAAAGGATGGAGAGTAAAATTATTGTTCGAATTAAAAAGGGGGATTTTTAATGAAGATTAACAAGAGTTTTATATTATTTATTACTGTATTACTTATAGTGGGAATGTTATCAGTTGTTCAGGGAGCAGACAGAGTTTTCCTGAGTTTTGCTGGAGGTCCACAGGCTGGTAGTGCTGTCATGGATTCTGTTGCAGCAGTGGCCGGTTTATTAAACAAAGAGGTGGAAGATGTTAATCTAACTCCGGCAAGTTCAGCTGGCGCTTCTGAGAATGTACGTCGGGTTAATACCAGGGAAGCAGATATGGGTGGTGTCTTCCTGGCTGATATGTATGAAGGTTATAATGGTGTTGGCAACTGGGAAGGTAAAGAGCAACCCAATATTAGAGCGGTTGGAGTTCTTTATGCATCATATACCCATGTTGTAGCCCTGGAATCCAGTGGAATTAAAACCTGGAATGACCTGGTCGGTAAAAAAGTTGCTGTTGGTGGTCAGGGAATGGGAACAGCGCTTCTTTCCGAAAGACTATTTAAAGAACTGGGAATCTGGGATGAAATAGATGTTGCTTACCTAGGTGGAGGAAATCAGGTTACGGCCCTTAGAGATGGTCAAATTGATGCCTTCCTCTGGAGTCCTGGTTATCCTGGTCCGACCATTGTAGATATCTCAACCACAAAAGATATAGTCTTAATTGATGTAGCTACTAAAGCTAAAGAAGTAGGATTTTTTGAAAAATATCCATATTATTTTCCTGGAGAAATACCCGGTGGTACCTATAGAGGAGTGGAAGAAACTGTTCCGGTAATTATGTCAGGTTGTTACTGGATTGCAAACAAGGACCTATCTGAAGATTTAGTCTATGAAATGACTAAAGCTGCTTATTCTGAAGAAGGTGTTGAATATCTAAAGAGTACCTATAATTCCCTTAAAACAATGGGAGAGAAAGACACAATTGTCAAGGGTATAACGATTCCTTTCCATCCTGGTGCAAGGAAATACTGGGAGGAAATTGGTGTACTCTAAATAATCATAGATTATGAATAATCTGTGTCTGAACAAAACATACAGGATGGTTCACAGGAACCCTGTGCCTGAATAGACCGCGTAAAATTGGTGCGGGGTTCCTATAAACTTGATATTACAAAATCCTTTTCCTCAAAAATTATTATAAAAGGGGTATCAATTATGAATAAATTACGTAATGCTTTCAACTGGATAATTGAAACTCTGCTGATTACTAAAAGGCGAAAGCTAGAGGGTCAATATCTTACAGCTGTTAAAATTATGGGTTTTATACTGGCTTCTTTTTATGTTTTTACCGGTTTTTATGGAATGCTTTCTCCAGAAAGCCACCGGGGTGTATTTTTTGGTATAACTCTGGCCCTGGTATTTTTATGGTTCCCTGCCCGCAAATCATCTCCGATGGAGAGGTTTACCTGGTGGGATGTCTTTCTGGCAGTCTTGAGCCTGACCCTGGGCATTTATTTTATAATGAATTATGGTGATTTTGTATATAGAGCTGGAGACTATACAGGTCTGGATAAGTTATTTGGCTGGCTGGGTATTATTTTATCACTTGAAGCAGCCCGGAGAGGAACCGGTGTTCCAATTCC
>JADQBU010000281.1 GCA_016278435.1 Halanaerobiales bacterium | reverse complement strand
TGTTTATCAGTATTTCCCCTCATTCTCGCAGTAAAAGACGTGAGGGTGAAGTAGTCAAGGTTTTAGAGAGGGCCAATCATACCATTGTTGGTACTCTGGAGAAGAAATCTAACAGCTATTTTGCTTTTGTGGTCCCCGATAATAAACGATTATTTTTTGATGTTTTTGTGCCGGAAAAGGAATTAAATGAGGCCTGTAATGGACAGAAAGTAGTGACAGAGATTATCCGCTGGCCGGAAAAAAACCGTAATCCAGAAGGAAAAATAATAGAGATACTGGGCTTCAGGGAAGAAGTTGGGGTAGATATTGAAGCTATTATCAGACAACTGGAACTACCAGGAGAATTTCCTGCTGAAGTAAAGGAAGAAGCCCGGATTATTTCCGAAGAGATTTCAACTGATGAAATCGTTGAACGGCGTGATTTAAGGGGATATCCCATGGTTACTATTGATGGGGATGATGCCAAAGACTTTGATGACGCAGTATCTATAGAGGAATTAGAGGATGGGATATTGAGACTGGGGGTACACATTGCCGATGTTACCCATTATGTGAAGGAGGATAGCCCCCTGGATAAGGAAGCCGTGGAAAGAGGGACCAGTATTTACCTGGTGGACAGGGTGATTCCCATGCTTCCGGAGAAACTCTCCAATGGAATTTGTAGTTTAAAACCAGGTGAAGACCGGCTCTGTGTGTCTGTATTTATCGATTACAGTCTTGAACCAGTGGAGATAACTAATTATGAAATCTTTACATCGGTAATTAATAGTAATCACCGCCTGACATATGACCAGGTCAGGAGAATATTAAAAGGGGAAGAAGACCATGAATTTGCACCCCAGCTATTGTTAATGAATAAATTGAGGAAAAAACTGCGAAAAGAACGTTTTGATAATGGTGGTATTGACTTTGATTTTCCAGAAGTAGAAGTTATATTGAATGATGAAGGTAAACCGGTTGAACTTAAAATAATACACCACGGAGAATCAGAACAGTTGATTGAAGAATTCATGATAGCTGCTAACAGGGTTATAGCTGAAGATATGTTCTGGCGGGACATTCCGTTTATATACAGGGTTCATGACCAGCCCGATAAGGACAGAATCATGGAATTCAATGAATTTATCCATAATTTCGGCTACCATCTCAAGGGAGTAAAAAATGATATTCATCCCGGTGCTCTGCAGGATCTTCTGCAAAAAGTCAAGGGTGAAGATGTTGAGAGAATTATAGAGACGGTCTTACTGAGGACCATGAAAAAGGCCCAGTATTCTGGTAAAAATATCGGCCATTTTGGACTGGCACTTGAGTATTATACCCATTTCACTTCTCCCATCAGGCGTTATCCAGATCTGATGATTCACAGAGTTATTAAGGAGGTTCTGGAAAATGGGAAACTTTCAAACAAAAGACTGAATGAACTGGAACATAAGATACCGCTGATTGCTGATCACAGCTCACTACAGGAAAGACGGGCTATGGAAGCTGAGAGAGATACAATGGATCTCAAGAAGATTGAATTTATGGAAGACAAGGTTGGATTTGAATATAATGGCATTATCAGTGGTATGATTAATTTCGGATTCTTCGTGGAACTGGATAACTATGTTGAAGGTCTGGTCCATGTTGAAAATCTTACTGATGATTATTATTACTTCAAGCCGGAACAGATGGCCATGATTGGAGAGAGGACAGGTAAGATTTACCGTCTGGGAGATAAGGTGAAGGTGAAAGTAGACAGAGTTAATTTAGATGAAAGACAGCTTGATCTAAAATTACTGGAGGGTTAAAGCTGTAAGGGAGGAATTGTAATGCCTGACAAGGATAATGCCCGGGTTATCGCCCGGAATAAGAAGGCAAGACATGATTTTAATATTGAAGAGACCTATGAGGCAGGAATAATTTTGCAGGGAACAGAGATTAAATCTATCCGGCAGGGAAAAGTGAATTTAAAGGACAGCTTTGCTGTGGTTGAGAACGGAGAAGTATTTCTCTATAATATGCATATTAGCCCCTATAAACAGGGCAATAGATATAACCATGAACCCGAAAGGAAGAGAAAATTACTTCTCCATGCCAGACAGATCAGGAGTTTAATCGGTTATACAAAACAGAAGGGTTATACCCTGGTACCGCTTTCACTTTATATCAGAGATAATCTGGCAAAGATAGAACTTGCTCTGGCTAAAGGTAAAAATGTTCATGATAAACGGCGGGATATAGCCGAAAAAACTGCTAAAAGAGAGATAGAAAGGGCCTTTAAGGATAGATTAAAGGGGAAATATAATCTATAAAAATTTAAAACTTGACAAGGGACACCTATTCCCTTATAATTATAATAGTAACCATTATCAATAACGGATTAATTATAAGAAAGGGGAATGGGGATGGAAAATAGTGCTTTTAATAGTCTTGAAGTTCTGGAGATGGCCCAGGAAATTGAAAGAAAAGGGATGAATTTCTACCGTATGCATGCGGCAAATGTCGGTGAAGATGTTAAAAGTCTTTTTATGAGATTACATGCAGAGGAAAATGACCATTTCAAGAGGTTCAAGGCCATGGAAGAAGAGGTCAGGGAAAAAGGAGAAGATTATGATTATTTATATGAGCCAGAGGTTGTCAAATACCTCAAGACCCTGGTAGAATTCTCTATTTTTCCAGATGACCTATCTGCTGAAGAAGCGAAGGTTCAAGATATAAATGATGTTTTTTTAATTGCAATCACTGCTGAGAAAGAATCAATTCTTTTTTATCAGGAGCTATTAAAACATAATAAAGATAGTAAGCAGGCTGAAATTATTGAAAAATTGATTGAAGAAGAAAAACAGCATTTAATCGATGTTAGTGAGATAAGTAGAACTTTTAAATGATAACCGATATTATTAAATTAATACGAGGGGGTTTAATAATGAAACCATGGAGATGTCAGATTTGTGGAGAAACTTATCTGGGAGCAGGACAACCTGACCGCTGCCCTTATTGTGGAGCTGCCGGTAAAAATTTGCTCTCACCTGCTGAATATATCGATTATGGTAAGGTAGAAATGAGTGAACAGAGCCGTAAGGACTGTTTACGGACTCTGGAGCTGGAAAACAATAATGCTGCTTTTTATCAGAAATCTGCAGAAAATGCTGAAAATCAGATTTCGAAAACAATCTTTAAGCGTTTAAAAAAACATGAAATGGAGCATGCTGAATTAATAGCAGATATGCTGGGCAGTGAAGAGGGAGAACTTCCCGAGGTGGAGATACCTGACAAAGATCCTGCAAAATTTGCAGAAGCCCATGAACACGAACAGATGGCTATCAACTTTTATCTGGAAGTTGCCCGGAGGGCTCCAGAATAAAGAGTTAAACAGGTATTTAGAGCATTATCTGATATTGAAATGGAACACCTGCAACTGACAAATATATTCAGATAGGAAAATAGAGAAATAAAAAAAAATAGGTAATTTTAGGTTTATCTAAAAAGGGGAGGCTGAAATAATGGATATCTTTGAATTCGCTATTGATTTTGAAAAAGAGCACAGGAATTTTTATGAAGAAAAGCAGGAAGAAGTAAAATCAGAAAGTGTCAAAAAGATTTTTTCTGACCTGGCTGAAGAGGAGCGCAAGCATAAAGAGATTCTCAAACAGCTGCAGGAAGGTGAAAAGGTGGAACATATGGAGTCCGATATCCTTCCCCGGGCTAGTAAAGCTTTTGAGGAGATAGCTGCTGGTTTGCCGGAAACTGTTCTACCGGAAACCCAGGTTGATATTTACATTAAAGCTCAGGAGATGGAAAAGAGGACTTATGATTTTTACCGGGAAAAGGCAGAGGAAACTGATCTAACATTTATCAAGAAGGTATTTACAAGACTGGCCGAAGAAGAAAAAAAGCATGAAACGATAATGAGAAACTTAGTTGAACTGGTCAATAGACCAAATACCTGGTTGGATAATGCTGAGTTTTTCCATCTGGAAGAATATTAAATAATAATGTGTTTGACAGATCGGAAGAGC
>JADQBU010000017.1 GCA_016278435.1 Halanaerobiales bacterium | reverse complement strand
TTTTTTTCTTCATTAAACTATGCACTCTATCAAGTAAAATCATACTATCAATATCCCTGTATTGAGGATCATCATCGGGAAAATGTTGGCCGATATCACCAGCCCCCAGGGCTCCCAGAATAGCATCCATTAAAGCATGGGTCAAAACATCTGCATCGGAATGACCATATAACCCAAATTCATACTCAATCTGAATCCCACCCAGGATCAGATTCCGGTCTTTTTTGAAAGGGTGTACATCAAAACCAATTCCTACTTTCATTTTATTCTCCCCTGCTCTCCATTATTGTCCGGGCACATGCCAGATCAAAGGGAGTAGTTATTTTTATGTTTTCATATGAACCCCAGATAATTTTAACCTGGGCACCCAGAGTCTCCACAAGTGAAGCATCATCTGATGCATTTTCCATCTTAACTTTCTGGTGTGCTCTTTTGATTAGATCCAGCTTAAAAGCCTGGGGTGTCTGAATTGCTACCAGTTCAGAACGTTCCAGAGTTTTAAGTGCAAAGTTATCCTGATTTACAAGTTTTATGGTATCTTTAACCCTGACCCCTAAAGATATAGCATCATGGTTCTCAAGTGCTTTAATTACCCTGTTAATTATTTTTTTCTCAATCAGGGGCCGGGCACCATCATGTATTATAACATAATTAATTGCTGGAGAAAAGGCCATTAAACCAGCATAAACTGATTCTCGCCTGGTCTTCCCACCAGCAACCAATTTAACATTATCGAATCCATATTTATTAATTAAGTTTTTTTGACAGTAACTTTTTTCAAAATCTCTGACTACAATAATAATTTCATCAATATCCGGGTGTTCAAAAAATACACCGATAGTATGGGCTAGTACAGGCCGGTTTCCAATTTGTAAAAACTGCTTATTTAATTCAGTTTCCATCCTTTTTCCCCGGCCTGCCGCCGGAATTACAACACCAAGTTTCATATTAACCCCTTATCTTATTTTATAATGCCTGCTCCTGAAATTTGGGTTTAGCAAAAATCATCCTTCCTGCAGCAGTCTGTAAAATGCTTGTTACAAGAACGGAGATTTTTTCTCCCATATATTTTATACCGTCATCTACTACAATCATTGTTCCATCATCCAGATAACCAACGCCCTGGCCATCTTCTTTTCCTTCTTTAATTACTTTTACATCCATCTCTTCACCCGGTAAAACTATCGGTTTTACCGCATTAGCCAATTCGTTAATATTAAGTACAAATACGCCCTGCAGTTCTGCAACTTTATTTAGATTATAATCATTGGTTACAATCCGTGCATCCGTAATCTGGGCCAATTTTACCAGTTTACTATCAACTTCCGGAATTTCATCAAAGTCCTGAGAAATAATCTCAACCTGTATGTTGGGGTCTTTTTGCATCGTTTTTAAAATATCAAGTCCCCTTCTGCCTCTGTTTCTCTTCAACACATCAGAAGAATCAGCTATGTGCCTTAACTCCTCCAGAACAAATTCAGGTATGATTAATGTCCCTTCTATAAAGCCAGTTTTACATATGTCTGAAATTCTACCATCAATAATAACACTGGTATCAAGTATTTTATTACTCATAAATTCATCGACGTTCGAATAATTAATAAACTTATTATGATTATCAAATATAAAGTTAGTCAGGTCCTCCTCCTTGTTAATTGCAAGAGTAAAACCCATATAAGTAAAGACAAGGTTTACCATAATTTGAATTGGTAAGCCAACACGGGGAATTTTGGGAATGGAAAAAGCAAAGTTTACAAGTGCTCCGACTATTAATCCAATAATTAGGCCAGTTATAGCGATCATTATTTTTTTCCAGCTTATTTCTTTTAATTTGTATTCAAATCCAAGAATTAATTCTAGAATCTTTTCCAGTAGATATGAAATTAAAAAATACCCCAGAATTCCTCCAATTACTATTCCAAAAAACTGTTTGCTCGCGAAAAATCTGTCAAGGTGTTCCCAGGAAAAAGTATAATCTCTGGACATACCAAGGACATCAACCATATTATAACCCAGGGTAGCACCAATAATCCCGAGAATACCTTTCATAATTCTTTTAAGCATATGTACACCTCCTTTCTACTATTATTACCAAAAAATAATTTAACAATTCCTGTTTTTGTTAATTATCCTCCTCCTTTACATTATCTTTAAATGACTCATCGATCATCTGGGAGATTTCTTCTTCATCAAGATCCTTGGCCAGTACCAGTTCACTGACCAGTATCTGCCTGGCATTACTTAACATCTTTTTTTCACCGGTAGAAAGACCTTTTTCTTCATCCCTGATTGTCAGATTTCTAACAACCTCTCCAACTTCATAGATATCTCCAGTCTTCAATTTTTCCTGATTTGCCCGGTACCGGCGGTTCCAGTTCTGTGACATCTTGCTTTTTTCACCACGAAGAAGGTGAAAAACATTATCTGCCTCTTCTTCATCTATAATATTTCTGATACCAATTTCCTCAACTTTTTCAACAGGTATCATCACTTTCATTTCACCGATAGGCAGTTTCATAATATAATATTTTTTTTCTTCTTCCAGGATGTTTTTTGTTTCAATACCAACAATGGTTCCAGCACCATGATTAGGATAAACTACTTTATCCCCTATATCAAACATGATCATCAACCTCTCTATTAGGCATAATACCCCACAGTATAATTTTAACATAACTAATTTATTTAGTCAATTAAGATAATTTAGATGTGGCGGTCAAGTAAAACCTGGTCACGCAAGCGGCGTAGTCCGTCTTTTATCATCTTGGCTCTGACTTCACCAATACCATCAACATCATCCAGTTCATCAGTTGAAGCATTTATAATATCCTTTAAATTCTTAAAGTGATTTACCAGATTTTCAATAACGGGCATTGGCAAGCGGGGAATTTTTCTTAATAATCTAAATCCCCGGGGAGAAACAGTAAAATCCAGAGCATTGACATTTCCACCATGGCCCATAGCTTTACTGATAGTATTCATATTTAACATCTCATCAGATGACCAGTCGATTAGCTCATGTAATAATTCCTCGGCATCTTTTTCTTCTTTTTCTTCTTCTGCAAGATAGTCCTTGATTAATAAAATTCCCTCCTCTTTAACATTTGTCACAAGTTCCTTAAGCTGCATATCAATTAATCTTCCTTCGGTACCCAGTTCGAGAATATATCTTTCTATTTCCTTTTTAATTTTTAAAACCATATTAGTTCTCTGAATTACAACAGCAAAATCTGCAATTGTTACCAGATCTTCGAATTCAAGGGCACTAAGATTTGTTAAGGCCTGGTCCAGAACAGTTCTATATTTATCGAGTGTCTGTACAGCCTGATTGGCCTTGGCCAGAACAACCCTGATATCCTCCAGTACATGTTTATTCTTATCCCTATAAAGCGAAATAATATCACGTCTCTGGGAAATAGCAATCACCAATTCCCCTGTCTGTTGTGCAAACCTATCTGCTGTTCTGTGTCTTGTTCCCGTCTCTGTTGAAGGTATTGAAGGGTCAGGAATCAAGTGTGCATTGGCCGATAAAATTTTATCTGCGTCTGAATTAAGAATAATTGCGCCATCCATCTTGGCCAGTTCATAAAGCCGGGCAGGAGTCAGGGGAATATCAACACTGATCCCTCCATCTACCAACTCCAGAACCTTTTCACTATCTCCCACTACAATCAAACCACCTGTTTTAGCCCTCAAAATATTTTCCAACCCTTCCCGGAGTAAAGTTCCGGGAGCAATAATTTTGATTACATCTAACAGCCAGTCCTGATGTTCTTCCATTTATACCCCCCTTTCCAGAAATAATAAATCAATAACTTCCTTTATATCTTTAACCCCCTTCAAATTAATTTCAGGGTCAAAATCAAGTTTTTTAAGGTTACCGGCAGGGATTAATATTTCTTTAAAACCCATCTTTTTAAGTTCTTTTATCCGTTTTTCAATCTGGTTAATAGCCCGGATTTCGCCGGCCAGACCAATTTCTCCACAGACGGCCAGATCAGA
>JADQBU010000287.1 GCA_016278435.1 Halanaerobiales bacterium | reverse complement strand
GATTTATAATCCTCCCCGGGCAGACCAGCAATTAAATCCAGATGGAGATTGATATTTCCTGTTTCCCTTAATTTCTTGATATTTCCCATAACCCGGTCCAGATCCATTACCCTGTTTATAACCCTTAAAGTCTGCAGATTTGTAGATTGAACCCCGATTTCAAAGCGGAACAGACCAACTGGAACCTCTTTTAAAAAATCGATCATCTCCTGATCGAATAAATCAGCCGCTATCTCAAAGTGAAATTCTGCTTCACCCCTGTTTGCAACCAGAAACCGAAAGATTTCCAGGGCCCACTCTTTTCTGGCATTAAAGGTACGGTCAACAAATTTGACCAGATCAACTTTATTTTTAATAAACAGTAATAGGTCCTCCTTAACCCGTTCCAGAGAAAAATAACGGACCCCTGGAGTCACAGAAGAAAGACAGTAGCTGCAGTGAAAAGGACAACCCCGTGATGTCTCATAATAGACTATCTTATTTGTAAGATCATTCAGGTCCTCCCGCAGATAGGGCCGGGGAATATAATTCAGTTCAGTAATACAGGCCAGTTCGTCATTTTTACTAATAACCCTGTTACTGTCCCGGAAAACCAATCCAGGGATTCCCCTGAATTTATTATAATCTTGTTCATTAAGCTTTTCGAGTTCTGTATCCTTCTCAGTAAATTTCATATCCTTACCAGCCAGAGTATTCAGGAGTTTATTGAATGACTCTTCTCCCTCCCCTTTGATTACAAAATCAATAAACTGATTCTCTTCCATTAAATTTACTGTCTCAAAGGAAACCTCCGGCCCACCCAGAATAATTTTTAAATCAGGCTTAATTTTCTTTAACCTGTCGGCTATTTCCAGAATAAAAGTAATATTCCAGATATAGCAGGAAAAAGCAACAACATCTGCACCACTTTTATAGATAACAGCTGTCACCTTATCTAGATTATCATTAATGGTAAATTCCTCGACCATTAAATCATAATAGTCATTCTGACAGTATTTCTCCAGATATTTCAGAGCCAGAGATGAATGGATATATTTTGCATTTAAAGTTGTTAAAAATATTTTCATTTTAATCACCCGCAAATCATTCTTAGATAATCATCTGTGAACATCTCTAACCAGACCAAAATAAAGATTCCAAAATAGCTTTTCATTGCTTTATAGAATAACTATCCGTAGATTGCCCGGAACCCTTCTGAGGCAACTTATATGAACCACAATAATTATATTGTACAATGAATCTCCAGTTTTTGCAAAAAAGTGCAAAAAACCCATTCTGCCTGTTAAAGCAAAATGGGTTACATCATTGCTACCGAGAGGGCAGCATAGTCTCCAATTTGTTCTCCTAACTTTGCCGGTTTAATCTCACAATTTCTCCGGGTTTCAGTTAGAGCTTCCTGTTTAATTGCCTCCCGGGCATAATGCTCCAGAAATTCCTGGCACCTGACATATATACCGCCAATGATAATTATTTCCGGATTAAAAATATCGATTAAAATACTCAGACCCCGACCCAGATACTTCCCCGATTCAGCCAGTATCTCCCGGGCCAGCTTATCACCGGTAGCAGCTGCCAGGCCTACATCACGGGCAGTTATTTCCGGTAGGGACTTGCCGAAAGCCTCATTTAAACCCTTCTTTTCCAGAATTAAACCTGCCAGATTGGCAATACCACCACCACTACAGTATCCCTCAAAGGAACCGGCTTTATTGTAACCGACAGGGCCACCATCAGTCAGCCTGATATGCCCAATCTCACCGGCCAGACCATTACCACCCCGGTATAAATCTCCGTTCAGGATTAAGCCTGCTCCCAGACCTGTACCAAAGGTAAGAAAGATAAGGTTTTTATATCCCTGACCGGCCCCGAATTTCCATTCTGCCAGTGCCGATGAATTGGCATCATTCTCCAGATAAGATTCGATACCGGTTGCTTCTGATATAATCTCGGTAATATGCACCTCATCCCAGCCGGGTAAGTTGGGGGGAGAATAAATAATACCTTCTTCCCGATCAAGGGGTCCCCCACAGCTGATCCCAATACACTTGATTTCATCGTGCTCAAGTCCATTCCCGACCAGTATATTTTTAATCTCCAGTAAAATTCTATTTATCGTTTTATCCTTACCACTATCAACTTCTGTTGCGAAAGCGGCTTTATCAAGAATCAAACCTGCTTCTGTTCCGAGAATAACCGCTGATTTGGTCCCCCCGATATCAATACCAATTATCTTTTTAGATCCCATACCCATAATGGTTCATCCTTTTTCATAGGTGCATTTCCGGGCTTCACCGGCATAGGCTTCCAGCAGCTCCACTTTAGCATCAAAGAAATGATCTGAAGGTGCAAGTATATAGCCGCCACCACTGCCCGCCTGTTCAAAACAGTCACGAACCGCTTCTCTGGTTTCGGCAGGGCTGCTGTTATTCAAATACTTATTTTGATCAAATCCTCCGATCATACAGACCTTATCGCCGATCCTTTCTTTTGCTTCAGCCAGATCAACATCACCACCCATATTGGGGGGAGTAAAAGTTTCCATGGCATCGGGTTTCATACCGGCGATATTCTCCAGTATAGGCATCATACCTCCACAGGTATGATAAACTATCCGCTGCCCGGCCCGGTGGACCTCTTCAATTAACTTGCTATCATAAGGGGCAACAAAATCATCAAATATACTGGGTGAAATAATTGTTGTTGAAGCATGACCACCACCCAGCTCCAGGATATCATAATTTGCTCCCTTGAGAGACTTTATAAAGTTGATTTTCCTTTTCTGCAGAATTCCCAGCAATTCATGCACCCAGTCCGGATCTTCAAAAGTCGCCATGATCAGCTTTTCGATTCCGACCAGACAGGCGGCATCCTGCCAGCATCCGGGCTGACCGAAAACGTCAAATGTCGGTATATGGCCTCTGACAATACCCCTTTCACTAAAATCACCGGCTACTTTATTAACTTTATCCACATCACAGACAGGATATGTCATATACCTGGCCAGTAGTTCTATATCCTCTTTTTCCTTAACCGGATATTCTGTAATCATAGATGAAGCACTATCACTCTTAATCGTCATAAAAAGACTACCCTCAGGGGTTATAAATTCATATCTGACTACATCAAAACGCTTATCTTCTTTTTCTTCCCATTTTATCTGCCATTGATCAGATACAACCCTTCTCTGTTCCAGAAAGTCCGGCTCACCCTGTTCGGGATCAAAGTACTCCCCGTCTTTACCCGGTTTATGGGGAATAGTCCAGATTATAGGATCAATTCCGAAACGATCAAAAAATTCCTGATAATCTATACCATCCATATATTTATCCAGGAAATATGGCATAACATGATGAGTTGTTACCGGTAACCTGTCTGGTATTCCTCCATCCAGTGCCGTTAACATTCTTTCTCTGGATGTCATTAGCATAATTTCGACCTCCTTTACTTAATTACTACTACTAAACTGATACTATCTCTAATTGGATCAATAGTATCCATATTCTTCAACCAGTTGACCAACTCTCCTCACTCTATCTTCCAGTCCATCAGGTGGTACTTGATCGGCTACACCAAGAACATAGCGAGGTTGCTGTCTCATTATCTGAATAACCTCTTTAACAAATCGCTCAAACTCTGCTTGCCGGACCAGGGGTGTAAAATAACTGCCGGGAATTCCACCCCAGACAATAGATTCATCTGGAACCCTTTGTCTGATCTCCCTGAGCTCAAGATCACCTACAGGTTGCGGAGTGAGGGCCTCCATCACGGTAAAACCTACAGAACCGATTTCTGAGATTAAACCTTTAAGGGTGCCATCCATATGCACAAAAGAAAACTTATCCTTTTCAGCAATTTTCTCTACCCATTTTGTCTGATAAGCTTCCATGTAGTCATGGAAAAACTTTTTACCGACCACCTCGGAAGAAAGATTTTCTGGAATCATTAAACATTCTGCCGGAGAATTAAGAGCAATCTCTGCTGCCTGATCAGCTTTTTCCTCCAGTATTTCC
>JADQBU010000041.1 GCA_016278435.1 Halanaerobiales bacterium | reverse complement strand
ACTATAAGCATTATTTTTCTTATTATAATTCTTATGGCAGGGGCAGTCAGTGCAGCAAATACACGCCTGGCTGTAATAGGATTTGAATCAAAAGATAACCACTGGGATGATGAAAAATTGTTAGAAGATATTACCTCGTTGTTTAATAATAAACTGGTTGAAATTGAGAAATTTATTGTTTTAAAACGAGAAAAGATGGTCAATGTTTTAGAAGAAGTCAAATTTGCCCGGGGTAAGAGACCTATAAATTCGGTTGTTAATCAATTAAGACATTACTTTAATACTGATTTTTTTGTTTATGGGAGCCTGGAAAAAGTAGATATAAAAAAAACCAATGCATTTGAAGTGGGTCCCTTACAGTTTGCTGAGACGGAGATTACTGTTAAATTAAGTGTTGATATGATAAATTCCCGGACAGCCAGGGTAAGTAAAAGTTATTCTGGCAGTGGTAGTGCGAGTGATACAGTAATAGTTATTTCCGATTCTCAAAATAATGAGAATAAGCTTGAGTTATCATCACAAAAAGATATTTTTGAAAAAGCAGTGGGAAGAGCTGTTAATAATTTAATCAAAAAAATTGTTGAGGGAGATGCAGATACCAATCCGCAAGAAATAACTGTTGAAGCTAAAATAAAATCACTTTTTGGTAGAAAAATAGTTATTGATAAGGGTGAAAGACAGGGGCTGGAAGTTGGGAAAAACGGAGAAATAATTCGCAATACAAATAATCGGAATGTTTTAATTGGAGGGGTAGAAGTAACGGATGTATACAGTAATAGTGCTGTTCTGAAAACTACCTATTTAAATTATCAGCCTAAACCAGGAGACCAGGTAATAATTAAATTGAACGGTACAAATATTATAGACGACAATCAATATAGTGAGCCGGTTAAAGTACTTGAAACCAGTGATTTTATTATAAAAATCAATGATGCAGTTAAATCCGGTAACCGGGTAACAATCAGGGGTACGGCTTATGCAAAGATTAACAATGCCAGGTTGGAAATAATCCTGGGCAACAGGGATTTTTATGACCAAAATGGCGACCGTCGCGACATGTCCGGCAGAAGGGTTGCAATTGGTGACTGGGTTAATTCATCTAACCACATTGCATCAATTGAAGATGGGTTTCAGAGGGGTGAACAGAAGAATATTAGCTGGAGTTTTACCGGGGTACCGGCAGCAGCAGATAAACTTACTCAGGTAGAATTATGGTTAAGGACTACAAATGGAGCGGAATTTTCGGTTGCTCTTAGAAATTTGCAGCTCTAGTTTACAAAAAATAAATGGGGGGTTGTTCGTGATAATGTAAGACATTTTTGAACAGCCCCATTTTTAAATTTTATGTAAGTGACTATTTTCTAATCTCCATGGTAGAAAGTTGCCTCTTCTTTTAGTTTTGATCTGCTGTTTTTTAGAATGGGTATAAGATATCTGGTAGTAACAGCGGACAAAACAATAACACCACCCAGCAGGGCCCAGGGTCCAGGTATTTCTCCTAATAGTAAAAATACCCATAACGGGTTTAACAGAGGTTCCAATATCTGGATCAGGACAGCATCAATTGCTGCTACATGTTTTATTGCCATAGAATATAAGATAAAGGGAATGCCGAGCTGGAATAATCCCAGTATTAACAAATAAATCCAACCTGTTGTACCTGGTCCCGAATGGAATATAAAAGGTAGACCAATAATAGCTGTTAAAATATTTCCCAGAAAGACAGATTCCACAGGAGATTCTTTTTTTTGCATGCGCATAAAAATAGTAAAGAGGGCAAAACTTATTCCGCTGGCAGCACCAATAATATTGCCGTAAAAACCCTCCAGGCTGAGATGGTCGAGAAAAAACATGGTCATTCCACCCAGTACAGTAAGAACCAGTAACCAGTCAATTAATCTTATCTTTTCTTTTAAAAACCAGCCACTTAAAAGGGCCACATATACTGGAGCAGTAAATTGTAATAAAATTGCATTGGCAGCAGTTGTCAGTTTTGTTGCTGAAACAAAGAAAATAACTGTAGCTGTATAGGCCAGAGCTGCTCCTATCTGGGCTTTTGACCAGTTAAATTTCGGTTTTTTCAAATATAAAAATATAACAATACTGGCAATAGTACTTCTTACAGCTGCAATTGCCATGGGATTCCAGTCAACTAATTTAATAAAGACACCGCCTACGCTCCAGAGAACTGCTGTGAATGCAAGTAAAAGAATAGAAGATGATCGTTTTGTTTCAAGCATATTAAAACCCCTTTTATGTAAAAATGTAATATCATATTAACATATATATAAGGATTTTACCATATTATTTATCTTGATTCATTTGAAAAGAGAGTTAATTTGAATGTTATTTTGCAGAAAATCTGGCAGAAATGGCCCAGAGATTATCAGAAACAGTAAGTCAGCTTAAAATATAACTACTAATTAAAATATTAAAGTTAGACATCAGAAACTTTCATAAATGGGAGTTTCTTTTTTTAGATAGAATTTATAGAAAAGTGAACACAAATTTCCTGATGATAATTAATAATAACAATATAAATATAAATGAAGGAAAATTGTTTTTCAGAATGAAATATATATATAATAAGTAATATAAATCAGAAGGAGAGAAGCAAATGAAAAAGAAAATTGCGTTGATTACTGATAGCACCTGTGATTTATCGGGAGAACTCTTAAATAAGTTGTCAATCGAGTTTTTACCATTAAAAATTATTTATAAAGACGGTCAATTTCTTGATAGAATTAATATTAATCCAGAAGAAGTTTGCAGGAGATTTAGTAAGGAAATTCCCACTACCTCAATGCCGGGTCCAGCTGAGATAAAAGAAAAATTTTTGCAGTTGAAAGAAAAGGGATTTACCCATATTCTGGCTGTACATATTTCCAGTGGGTTAAGTAGTACCCCTGATATAACAAAAATGGTAAGCCAGCAGATGGAGGGATTAACTATAGAAGTTATTGATTCCAGACTTTTATCGATGGGGCTGGGCAGACTGGTTCTGTATGCTCATAATCTTATTGAAAAGGGAAATCTCGATTTTACAGATATAGTCAATAAAACAAAAGATAAAATTAATGATATTGACATTCATTTTGTTGTGAAAACTCTGAAGTATCTAAAAGAGGGTGGCAGGATTGGAAAAGTTAAGGGAACGATAGGTGAACTGCTTAATATTAAACCAATTATCTCTATTGATGAAGAAGGCCAGTATTATACAGTAGATAAAGCGCGGAGCAGGCGGGGTTCAATCAACAAAATTTATAAAATAGCCAGGGATAAAATTAATCAGGGTTTATGTTATGTGGATGTAATGCATGCTGATGCTTTAGAAGAAGCTGAAGAATTAAAAGATAGATTAGGTGAACTTAAAAACATAAAAGAAATTTTATTGGGTGAAATCAGTCCGGCTATGGTAGTTCATGCAGGTCCAGGCCTGCTGGGGGTTTGTGTTACTACTGCATAAAAAGATATTTTTTTAAAGTGATTTGAAATGAAATATTGATTATCTCTCGTTAAAAGTATACAATAATTATTGATGCTTAAAGAAATAAGAAATGTTTAAAAGAAAGGAATGTTTTATGTTAAAATACGAGGGAATAATTAATCTAGCAGTTATAGCTCATGTAGATTCTGGGAAATCAACATTAGTAGATGCATTTTTGGAACAGAGTGGTGTTTTTCGGGAAAATGAAGAAGTCGAAGACTGTATAATGGACAGCAATGAACTGGAAAGAGAACGTGGGATTACCATTTATTCCAAAAACTGTTCTATAGAATATAAGGGCTTTAAGATAAATATAGTAGATACACCGGGCCATGCTGATTTTTCTTCAGAAGTTGAGCGGGTGATAAAGGCCGTGGACTCAGTAATTCTACTTGTTGATTCCAGTGATGGTCCAATGCCTCAAACCAGATTTGTTTTGAGAAAATCACTGGAAATAGGTATTAAACCCATCTTATTTATTAATAAAATGGACAAAAAAATGAACGAGCCGAAGAAGTTCTGGATATGG
>JADQBU010000159.1 GCA_016278435.1 Halanaerobiales bacterium | reverse complement strand
CTTCAATTCCTATTTCCACAAGCTTATCACGGATTTCATCAGCAAGTTTATAATCCTTTTTCTCCCGGGCATCTTTCCTGATAGTGAGGATATAGTCAATAAGTTCATTTATTAGTTTATCATCTACTACCTGTGTTCTTGCTTCCAGTTTAAACCCCAGAATCCGGATAAATAACATAAATAATTGATCTGCCTCTACCAGTACAGATCTTGTATTATTATCCAGTTTAAACTCTGTATTATTTATCAATCCATTAATATCACGGGCCAGTTCATGGAAGACCCCGATTGCACCGGCGGAGTTAAAATCATTATCCATTGCTGCCATAAAGTCCTTTTCCCTGGTATTCAACGTTTTTTTAAACTCCAGATATTTCTGCTCTTCTGAAGCGGTATCTACTTGTTCTTCTTGCAGTATGCTTTTTAGATTCTCTTTCACATTACGAAGTTTAGCCAGACTAATTCTGGAGTTTTCCAGTTCCTGCATGCTGAATTCAATGGGACTGTGATAGTGTTTTGTTAAAACATAATATCTGACCACATCTGCCTCAAATTTCTCCAGCAGTTCCCGGGTTGTAAAGAAATTACCGAGAGATTTGGACATCTTTTCACCCTTGATATCAACTGTTCCATTATGCAGCCAGTATTTTACAAATGGTTTTTCTCCACTATATGCCTCAGACTGGGCAATCTCATTTTCATGGTGAGGAAAAATGAGATCGGTTCCTCCCCCGTGGATATCAAATCTTTTATTTAAATACTTAATCGACATTGCTGAACACTCTATATGCCAGCCGGGCCAGCCTTTTCCCCAGGGACTTTCCCAGTTCACCTCTTCCCCGGCTGCCTCTTTCCAGAGAGCAAAATCAAGGGGATGTCTTTTATCTTCACTCACCTTGACCCTGCTTCCTGCCTCCATATCTTCCAGCTTGCGTCCTGACAGTTTACCATAATCAGCGAATTTTTCAACACTGAAATAAACATTGCCGTCTGCTTCGTAAGCATATCCATTATCTATTAAAGTCTTAACCATATCCTGTATCTCTTTGATATTCTCGGTTGCACTGCAGAAAACATCTGCCGGTTTAATATTTAACCTTTCTATATCCTCCAGATAGGCCCTGGAATATTTTTCGGCCAGTTCCTGGACTGTCAGGCCTTCTTCCTTAGCCCGGGCTACAATCTTTTCATTAATATCAGTAAAATTCTGAACATAAGTTACCTCATAACCCTTATATTCCAGATAACGTCTAATTACATCATAATTTATAGCACTTCTGATATGGCCAAGATGGGAATAGTTCTGTACAGTTAAGCCGCAGACATACATCCTGACCTTTCCCTGTTCAAAAGGTTTAAATTCTTCTTTTTTCCCTGTTAGTGTATTGTAAACATTGAGCATATGATTTCAACTCCCCTTATTTCTGGTTCGCCAGTTTAAGGGCTTTTTCAAGTCTCTTTTCAACTTCCTCTAAACCCAGTATATAGATTATGTCGTTCATATCAGGACCAGAATTCATTCCGGTTAAAGCAAGCCTTGTAGGATGATAAATAGTTCTGCCTCCTACGGGTAATTCTTTTTTCATTTCCTTAAATATCTTATTTATATTCTTAACATTAAATTCTTCCAGTTTTCTTAGTTTGTTCTTCAGGGTATTGAAAACAAGGTCAACACCTTCTGCTCTAAATTCTTCCGCTGCTTCCTCTTTATCTTCATAACTGAGTTCTGCAAAGAAAAGTTCAACCTCATCAGGTATCTGAGCCAGATAACTTACCTTATTACGGGCAACATCTATAACCTTTTTCAACCATTCTTTCTTTTCCGATGAAAGCCCTTCATCTTTAATGTAACCTTTTCCTTTCAGATAAGGTATCGACAGATCAACAATTCTTTCCAGATCTATCTCTCTGATATACTTGCCATTTAGCCAGTTTAATTTTTCTATATCAAATACAGCCCCGGCTTTATTGATATCTTCCAGTTCAAACTGTTCGATTATTTCTGCCCGGGATAAAATTTCTTCTTCATCTCCCCCGGGTGACCAACCGAGCATGACCAGAAAATTGAACAATGCTTCCGGCAGATAACCCTTTTCCCGGTATTCACCGATATAAACCGCATCATCAGAATTGCGTTTTTTTAATTTTGCCCTGTTCTCGTCCAGAATCAATGGTAAGTGGGCAAATTCAGGGAGTTCAAATCCAAGGGCTTCATAGATTAAAATCTGTTTTGGAGTATTGGAAAGATGGTCTTCTCCCCGGATAACATCAGTAATTTTCATCAGGGTATCATCTATAACAACTGCAAAGTTATATGTAGGCATTCCATCTGATTTGAAAATGACAAAATCATCAAGAACAGAGGTATTTATAGTCACCTCTCCTCTAATTATATCATTAACAATAATATCTCTGTCCTGTTCTGTGACTTTAAACCTGATTACTGGCTCACGTCCTTCAGCCCGGTACTGTTTAACCTCTTCTTCAGAAAGATTCCGGCATTTGCCATTATAACGAGGCATCTCACCCTTTTGCCTGGCTTCTTCTCTCATTTCCTCCAGTTCTTCAGGTGTACAGTAACAGTAATAGGCCTGACCGTTTTCAAGCAATTTTTCTGCATATTTATTATAGATATCCAGTCTCTCTGACTGTCTGTAAGGGCCATAATCTCCACCAATATTTACACCTTCATCTATATCTAGACCCAGCCAATCCAGTTCTTTGACTATTAAATCTTCAAATTCCCGGCTTGAACGCTCACGGTCAGTATCTTCAATTCTTAAAATCAATTTACCACCATTTTTACGGGCCCAGATCCAGTTAAATAAAGCCGTCCTGATATTACCAATATGAATCTTTCCTGTCGGACTGGGCGGAAATCTCAAACGCATTTCATTCATAACTTTAATCCCCCTACATAACATAAATTAATATAAATCGATTTATTTGCTAACCCATAAACATCTATACTTATCAGTTTGTACAATTATGTCTAATTAAACTTAAATAACACTGGTACCGATAGCAAGCTGTTCGGGACCATCGACCAGGGCATGACCAAATTTACCAAATATAGCAACTGATATTGTGTCTTGTCCTCTGACAACAGCAATCTTAAAGCCGCCACCGAGTCCAGGATTAATCAATGCCAACTGGCTATATGCATCTTTAACTGCATTAGAAACTGCAATTTTTTCCCGGGAATTCTCAGAAATAACCTCACGGGCAATAGCTGCTACAGTAGTGCTCTCCCGTAGTTTGATAGGTAATTTCTCTGCATTAGCTCCGGTCTGAGTAATTGCTCCTTTATAACCATAGTTTTGTATTTTTCCCAACCAGTATTTTTCATATTCTCTGCTCCTGGTCATGGATAGATATATAGCAGCACTTTCTGGATTTATAGCAGCATTTCTTTCCATCTCCATATTTTCTTCATCATTAACATATCCTCTTATAATGTCCTCGGCGGTAATAATACCAACAAGTTGACCAGTTTTATTGGTTACTGGCAATCCACCGAGCTGATGATCAGATAAAATCCTGGCAGCTTCCTGCACTGAAGCTTCCTCGCCTATAGAAATGATATTTGTAGTTATCATGTCCTCAATAGGAGCTTCCAGATCATTAGCCACCATCAGGTCTCCTTCTGTTAAAATACCGACAACCTTCTCATCTTCCTTAACTATCAGTCTGCCGATCTTATTAATAGAAAAAATCTTCTCTGCTTCTATAACTGTTGCCTTCTTACTAATAGTAATTACTTTCTGAGTCATTATATCTTTAACCAGCATAACTTCACCTTCTCCTGTATTTTATTAAAGAAACAATAGCCTGAGCGGCTATGCCTTCTTTTCTCCCTACGAATCCTAACCCTTCGGTTGTTGTAGCTTTTATATTAATTCTGTCAACCGGGGCATTTAAACGTTTACCCAGGTTTTCAATAATCTTATGTCTATATGATGCTATTCGCGGTGTTTCCGCCATTATAATCAGATCCGCATTATTTAATAGGTATTTTTTTTTCTTCATTAAACTATGCACTCTATC
>JADQBU010000369.1 GCA_016278435.1 Halanaerobiales bacterium | reverse complement strand
CAAAAAACAAATATCTAAGGTTAATAATCAGAAAATCTATGAAAAAGCCTTAAAAAAATCAGTGAAAGAAAAGAGAGATTTAACACCTTTACCTCTATCGGATGAAATTTTAATCGAGATTTTTACTAAAACTAAGGATCTGGTAGAGGCGCTTTACAGTAATAAGGATTATATTGAGATAAAAAGATACCTAAAGTATGTTGAACTTAACCTGTTAATGAGCGGTTATGAGGTTGAACAAGAACAACTTGAAGAAAAGTTCGGCCAGTTATTTTCAAGTCTAAAAATGATACCTAAAAAAGGAAGACAACCCGAAAAATTTGTCAGCTTACAGGATAGATATGGAAAGCAAGAACCTTATGTTTTAATTAAACTGAGAGGGTGATATTTTGTTAAATGCCAATTTTTCCTATGAGAGTATTATCAGGGCTCTAAAAAATGGTGTTGTGCCCCAGGAAGGTTTTGAGGAATTAATTGTGGGAAGAGCAGAAGAGATTAACATGTTTGATAAAGAACTTGATTATGTCAGCCGGGGAGGGGGAAGCACAAAATTTCTACAGGGAGAATATGGTTCCGGTAAAACCTTTTTAGCCCGGGTGATCAGAGAAAAGGCCTGGGAGAAAAACTTTGTAGTTTCCTGGGTTGAACTGGGGCGTGATGTGAAATTTAATAAACTGGAAAATGTCTATTTCAAGATTGTAGATGGTATGAGAACCTGTAATTATCGAGACATTCCGGCTTTTGAATATATACTGCAGGAATGGTTGAATCGGCTGGAAGAAAAGATTAGATATGATGAAGAACTGAATCCGCTTAATCCAGATGACCAGCAAAAACTCAACAGGGTCATGGATAAAGAAATCGAAAAAGTTTTACAGAGTGTCGGTGCTTACAGTGCTTCTTTTACCAATGCTATCCGTGGCTATTATCAAGCTTTTAAAAACAGAGAGAATGATGTGAAAAATGGTGCTGTTGGTTGGCTCAAGGGAGAGAAGAATATTCCCCATCAGTTAAAAAAGCAGTTTAATGTAAAGGGGAATATATCCAAGGAGAATGCTCTGAATTTTTTGAATGCCATTGTTAATCTCATTGTTGAAATTGAATATGCTGGATTAGTTGTGGTCATAGATGAAGCAGAGATGATCCATAATATTACCCGGAGTGATTTCAGGAATGAGGCTTATGAGAATTTAAGAAAGATAGTTGACGGTACCATGAATAATGAGTTTAATAATACATTTTTCCTTTTTGCCGGAACTGAGACATTCTTTACAGATGAAGAGAGGGGTATCCCCTCCTATCAAGCGCTTAGTGAACGGATTGCCTCTATTGAGAAGGAGGGCTTTAAAGATCTCAGAAGACCTGTTATCTCTCTGAGCGGATTTGATAGAGAACAGTTAACAGAAGTCTCTTATAAAGTCAGAGATATTCACAGTAAGGTGTATAACTGGGAAGCCAATAAGAAAATGACCAATGAAGTTGTTGATAATTTAATAGATAGAATGATGACACGGTTTGATATAGAAATAAAAACTTTACCCCGGGAGTTTCTCAAAGTGTTTATAGATGAACTGGATTTACTTCAGCAGAATCCCGGGTATAATTTACAGGATGAAAGTTTAGATAAGGCAGTGAAAAGAGTGGAAGAATTGAGCAAAGAAGAAATCGGAGAAAGCCATGCTATCTGAGTTCAGTTATAAGATGCAGAGAATTATAACCAGGAAACTGGGCTTTTCTGAGTTCCGGCCCGTTCAGAAAAAGGCAATACCATTAATATTAGAGGGGGAAAATGTTTTAATAATTGCCCCCACAGCTACCGGGAAGACAGAGGCCTTTTTATTACCAATTTTAAACCGGATCTACAATGAAAAACTTGAAGCAACTTCTATGCTTTATATATCTCCGATAAAAGCTTTAATTAATAACCAGTATGTACGTTTCAGGAATATTGGAAAGTATCTCGGGATTTCGACCTTTAAATGGCATGGAGATGTTGAATCTCATAAAAGGAAGAGCTATCTGGACAGTCAAACCGATATTTTGATGATAACTCCAGAATCACTAGAGGTAATATTATTCAGTGATAACTATCAACATGGTGAGATTTTTTCCAACCTGAAGTTTGTTGTTATAGATGAGATTCACGCTTTTGCGGGAGATGAAAGAGGGGTTCACCTTCTTTCTCTACTGGAAAGAATCAAGAAATTTTCCGGTCATTTGCAGAGAATTGGTGTCTCGGCTACTATCGGTAACCCTACCGGAATGGCTGAATGGTTAAAGGGTAGTAATCCGGGTGAAGTTATTCCAGTTATTGATAAGGGAAACAGGGGAAAACAGGTAAAGGTTATGTATTACAGAGAAATAAACAATAAATTGCGAAGCCACTTGCTTGCAGAAGCCAGGGAATCAAAATCACTTTTTTTCTCCAATAGTAGGGCCCGTACTGAATTGATGAATAGATTGGTAACAGATTATCCTGTTGAAACATATGTCCATCACTCCTCAATAGATAAACATATCCGGGAAAAAGCAGAGGAAAGATTCAGAATTACTACCAGGAATAATATGATAATATTCTGTACCAGTACATTGGAACTGGGTATTGATATCGGTGGTCTGGATAAGGTTTTTCAGTTAAATCCCCCCTATCGAGTATCTGATTTCTTGCAGAGGATTGGTCGCAGTGGCCGGAAGACAAATTTAGCCAATACAGTAATCTATAATACTTCCAGAGAGGATTTACTCAGGTGTATAGGAATTATAAATTTAATAATTGCTGAATTTGTGGAACCGATAAAGTTCAGAGGAAAGGCCTGGGACATACTATTTCATCAGATACTAACTCTGGTCCATCAGGAGTTCAGAATTTCTGCTGATAAAGTGTATAATACTTTAAGCAATGTCTATTCTTTTAAGAATATCAGCAGTGATGAGTTTGATTTTTTAATTAATTATATGCTGGAGAAGGGGTATTTAATCAGACACAAGAATTACTTGATGGTTGGTGAAGAAACCCAGAAAGAATTCGGTTATGCAAATTTTTATGATTTTTATTCTGTTTTTGAAAATATCAATCAATATACTGTAATTCATAATCACAGAGCAATCGGGACCCTAGACAGTTTTTATGTTAATACCCTTGATGCGTCTGATATTAGCTTTTATCTTCCTGAAGAGATCTGGTCCATTCAGTCGGTAGATGAAGACCATCTCAGGGTATATGTGGAACCGGCTAAAAAGGGAAAAGTTCCTTACTGGATGTCGGGTTCCAGTATGATTGACCGCTGGCTGGCCGAAGAAATATATAATGTTATCTGTGATGATGAGAAATATTACTTCTTAAATGAAAAAGAAATTCAGATACTGGAAAAAGTGAGGAAGAAGTACAGAAAGCAGGGTTTTGCTCATGGCAAAGTTATTATTGAAAATGGGGACCGATTAATCATCCATAGTTATGCTGGTGATAAGATTAACTTGACTCTGGGCTTGTTCTTGAAGAATGAACTGGGAGCAGTTAAATTTATGTATGCCTATGATGAGATAAAGCTGTCTTTTTCTGGAGATGAGGAAGATAAAGCTAGACTGGTCAAGGCTTCACTGGAGGCTATCAAGGACAGGAAACTAATCCTGTCAACCAGAATGTTAAGAAATATGATAGATGAGCTACCAATAAAAAGAGTTTCAAAGTATTATGAATATCTACCAAATCTATTACAGAAGGAACTGATAGAAGATATGTTATTTGATGTTAAAGGGTGTTTAGAATTTTTGCAGGAGAAGGAGTTTGAGATTAAATAAAAAGAAAGGAGGGGTTAACTTGTCTCTAAAAATCCTACATACAGGTGATATTCACATCGGTATGAAGTTCAATAATTATCCTGCTCAAATCAAAGAAGATCTGGTCAAGGTCAGGTTTGAGGTTCTGGAGAGCTTGATCAACAAAGCCAATGAGGAAAAGTGTAATATATTTGTAGTTACCGGTGATCTCTTTGACAAGATCAATATACCTAAAAAAGATGTAATCAGAGCAATAAACATACTGGATGGATTTGCCGGGGATTGTGT
>JADQBU010000406.1 GCA_016278435.1 Halanaerobiales bacterium | reverse complement strand
GATACTTTATTAAAGATAAATTCGGGGGTTATCAGATCATCCTGAAACCCCTGCTGGCAAGTGCTATTTTGTTTCTAATCCACCCTCAGAGTAATAAGTTGCTGCATTCCTTTAGTTTCTTCGGGCTGGGTTATGTCAGTGTAGTCCTGAATTTGTTCTTTTTAACATTGGTATATCTTGCTTTTCTCTTCATCAGTGGAGCATTTTCTCTTGATGACCTGAAGATATTTAGGAAAAAATAGTTAACCATCTTCTTTCAACAGGATAAGCGAATATAAAATGCTCATGGAAATGGCAGCAGTGAAAAACATAGCACCTAAACCCCATAAATCAGCAATGGCTCCCAGTAATGGTGAAACAATGATTATAATGATGGTAGTAAGCTGTGACTCCAGGGACAACATGGTTACCCTTTCATCTTTCTCCATGATATCTCCCAGATAATCCAGCATAAAGGGACGGCGAACATTTCTGAAGATATAATAAAGCAGGTAGATGAAAATAACCAGTAAAGCCAGTTTCAGGTAAGTGAAAAGTCCAATCAGGGAAATAGTGGCGACTGTAATAATAAATAATATATTTAAAACATGATAAGAACCCCGGCTGTACTTCTTTAACCGGTAGGCATTCCTGGTTGTATAGGAAGTAATGATATTGATAATAAAGTAGGAAAATCCGAGTAATAAAGCCAGCTGTTTATCAGTATCTGTAAACATAAACAGAGATATCCCGGCTATCTGGGTCTTTAAAACCGGCTGCAGGTAATCCTGTAAGGCTTTAAAATAACCATCATAGATACTGGAGTTAATCAAGCCTTTCCGTAAATTCACCACATTTTTTATGTTGGAAAAACTTCTCTTAACACCGTTTATTAAAGCCTCTATTGAAATATCTCCATCTGTTACACCATCTACATAATCCGGATAAGAACTGATCAGGAAAAAGTCAATTATATAAGGTAGAACTGAAAATATAAATACCAGTCTGTAATTGGAACTTATAAATAGAATAGTGGCACCAATCAGGGCTGAAAGTGAAGAACCGATAAGGGAATAGGACTTGGTGAACCCATAGACTTCTACTTTTTGATCTGCCTGCTGATGGTAGTCTAAATAAGAGAAGATTATTCCCTTATGGGTACCACTCCGGAAGGCCTCACCCATCCCATATAAGAACATAGCCGGTATAACCATGATGAAATTACTGCTGAAAAAGAAGATAATGAATGAAATAATATAAAATATGAAACAGAGTTGCAGAGTTTTCTTGCGTCCATAATGGTCGGCAAAAATTCCTGATGGTACCTCAAATATATTTCTGGTTATCTCCCTGACCGAGATAAGGGTTCCTATCTGAAAGAAAGACAGGCCGACCTGAATCAGAAATATATAGAGAAACGGTTCGAAAAATTTCAGATTTTTGAAGAAACCGTAAAGACCAAACTTCTTGACAATCCTTTTATCAGTAATTTTCATAATTCAACCACCTGTTCTCCAGAACATTATCATAGTTATTTATATTACAATATTAAAATATCATATTTCTGGCAACTTTTAAATGTGAATTTACTACTGGACTCACATTCCACCTTCTTATTTATAATAGTTCCAGCTAGATAGGTTCGGGATTAATTATTATACAAAAAAGGATGGTAGAACCATCCTTTTTGATTTTTATAATGTTTTCAGCTGCTCATCAACTACTCCAAACTTACTTCCTGCTCACTTTTTACTATTTTCCCCCCACCATTGTTAATCCTTTACTGACTGCTTCTTTAATCTCAGCATAACTTGTACAGCGACAGAGATTGGACTGTAACCATTCTTCAATAATATAATCATCTGCATCGGGATAATGTTGAGCCAGGGCATGGCAGACCATCAGAAAACCAGAAGTGCAGTAACCACACTGAAAACCCCAGTTCTCAACAAATGACTTCTGAATTGGCGCATTATTGAGACCTTCAACCGTGGTAATCTTATGTCCAACTGCCTCCACAGCCAGCATTAAACAGGATTTAACCGGCCAGTCGTCGATTAGAACAGTACAGGCCCCCCAGTCACCATTTTCACAGCCCGTTTTTGTTCTGTCAAACCAAGTTTTTCCCTCAATACATGTAACAGAGTATCTGCAGCTCTAACTGTTACCTCTCTCTTCTCTTCATTTACAACCAGTTTAATTATTCCTTTTTCTTTAACAGCCATCATTGTAGCCAGAATCTGGGCCAGCGTCGTCTTGGTGCACACTGAACATTTTCAATATTATAGGGACCAGTACAGTCAACTGCAATCGACTTGGCCATCCGGGGACCTCGGCATAGGCACCACTATCCAGAAAGAAAGTAAGTTCAGCTGCCTTCAACTTCCCTTCCCCGTTTGCACCCAGCTTAATCTTTGCCTCCATACCAAGATGACAGGGTGAACTTATAATATCTTCTTCCCGGGTATTGGTAATCTTTACTTCTCTCCCCCCCCACTGCCCTGGAAGCAATAAAGGCAATAAACTCCAGCTGAACAGCAGATTTACCGCCAAATGCCCCGCCGACAAGGGGAGTTTTAACTGTAATCTTACCTTCAGTTACATTAAAGTATTTAGCGATCATTTCCTTAACTGCAAAGGGAGCCTGGCTCGAAGTATGTATCAATACTGATCCATCAGGTCTGCTTACTGCTCTGGCTGTTCTGGTTTCCATGGCCAGGTGGTCCGATTGTGGCAGATTATAAGTCTCTTCAATTACTAATTCACTCTCTGCCCAGCCTCTATTAATATCTCCCTTGCAAATTTTAGTTCTGTCAGTGATATTTGTATTAGCCTCAGAAGAAATATTATCAACAACATGTTCATAGTTGTTTAAATTATTATGTACCAGAGGAGCATCCGGGGCCAGGGCCTCCCGAACAGAGTTTACCACCGGTAGTAGTTCATAGTCAACATAGACCTTCTCAGCTGCACTCGCTGCTTCAAATTCTGTATTTGCTATTACTACCGCTACCGGTTCCCCATAATATCTGACTTTATCAATGGCCAGCGGAGGGTGGTCTTCAATAACCGGTCCTTTCAAAATCGGAAAATCCTTACCAGTGATTACAGCCTGAACACCGGGAGAATCTAGGGCTTCTGTTATATCTATAGATCTGATGTGGGCATGGGCAAAAATACTGGATACCATTCGGGCATGTAAAATTCCTGGTTTAATAAAATCATCAGTATATCTGGCATTCCCGGTTACCTTGTCCCATGCTTCTACCCTCTGCACACTCTTTCCAACACCTACCGTGTCCAAAACAAAATTCCCCTTCCTTAGCAGTAAATTTGAATTTTTATCTGTAAAATCTTCCTTATATAATATGTCCTAAATATTTCTTAATATAATATCCCGGCGGCCCTGATTATATTAAAATCTTAAACTCTTATACATTCTCTTGCAAAAGATTAAAAAGCTAATCCCATATTCTTCATATACAGGATTAGCTATATCAATCAGTCCTGACTGGCTATTAATATATCACCAAGTACTGTCAAATTATTTCCCAACTCGACCAGTTCATCTGAATCTTCCTGAATAGACCTTAAGAGAATTATATCAGCTATTACCAGTATTAAATTAGCAAAATATATGATAGCAGTATTAGCTGTCAGTGGATTTATCAAAGAAAGAAAATCACCCAGAAAGGTGAACTGCCCGCTGAGAATCTCAATATCAACTCCATTCTCAGCCATTTCATTCCCTCCAATTTAAAATATTCATATTTTATAATATGTATCTAGTGTTATATCTGTTTCTGAATTTCATAATTAAGGAAATTTAGATGCTTTTATATTAGCCAGATAGCCAGTAAAGTGTGAATGATTAGAATTATTATTTACTAATTAGATTAAACTAATAATAAACTTCTCCACCCATTTACAGGTATAATTTTGGTGGATCTTTTTAATATTATTTTGAGAAATTTAAGGGGGAAAAAATTTGGAATACTTACGGGCATTCTTACAGGGTACAGTAAGCTTTTTTGTAATATTATCTCTGGCCAGAATAAGTGGTAAACAGCAGATAGCTCAGTTAACTTTTCTTGATTATATAGTAGCAATTACCGCCGGATCTATCGCCGC
>JADQBU010000216.1 GCA_016278435.1 Halanaerobiales bacterium | reverse complement strand
AACCGATTGCCAGACAGGAAGGTGATGCCTTACCTGACAGTGCCTTCAAGGGTAGAGAAGATGGCTCATTCCCGCCGGGGCTTTCTGCCTATGAAAAACGCGGTGTAGCAATTAATGTACCGGAATGGCAGAAGGATAACTGTATCCAGTGTAACCAGTGTTCACTGGTCTGTCCTCATGCTGTTATCAGGCCTGTTCTCCTCGATGAAGAGGAAAAGGCAGCAGCACCGGAAGAATTTGTAACTATTTCGGCCAATGGAAAACAGTTTGCTGGTCTGGAATATAGAATGCAGGTCAGCCCACTGGATTGTATCGGCTGTGGTGTCTGTGCTGAGACCTGTCCTGCACCAGAAAAAGCTCTGGTCATGAAACCCAGAGAAACCCAGGTTAAAGATGAAAAAAGCAACTGGGATTATGCTGTTAACAAGGTTAAGATCAAAGATGACCTGATGAAGAAAGAATCTGTCAAGGGTAGTCAGTTCTGCCGGCCTTACCTTGAATTTTCCGGGGCCTGCGGCGGTTGTGGTGAAACACCTTATGCCAAACTGATAACTCAGTTATTTGGAGAAAGAATGATAATTGCCAATGCTACCGGTTGTTCTTCCATCTGGGGTGGTTCAGCACCGATCTCTGTTTATACCACCAATGAAGAGGGACACGGTCCGGCCTGGGCTAACTCACTCTTTGAAGATAACGCTGAATACGGTTATGGTATGTATCTCGGTATGGAACAACTCAGGAGTAAACTGGGCGACTTAATGGAAGAAGCCCGGGAAATGGATATACCTGCTGAACTGAAAGAAGCTTTTGAAGAATGGCTGGCAGGTAAAGATAAAGCAGCAGAATCAAAAGCAGCCACGAAGAAAATGCTGCCGCTGTTAGAAGAGAATAAGGATAATGAAGTTCTGGCCGAGATTTTGGATATGAAAGAATTTCTGGTCAAGAAATCACAGTGGATCTTCGGTGGAGACGGCTGGGCTTATGATATAGGATATGGTGGACTTGACCATGTCCTGGCCCAGGGAGATGATGTCAATGTTATGGTCTTTGATACCGAGGTTTATTCCAATACCGGTGGTCAGTCATCCAAGGCTACCCCGACTGCAGCAGCAGCAGCCTTTGATGCCTCAGGTAAGAGGACCAAGAAGAAGGACCTGGGTAGAATGGCCATGACTTACGGTTATGTCTATGTTGCCCAGATTGCTCTCGGTGCCAGCATGAATCAAGCCATCAAGACCATCGCGGAAGCAGAAGCCTATCCGGGACCATCCCTGATAATTGCTTATGCACCGTGTATCAACCACGGATTAAAAGCCGGTATGAGCTGCAGTATTGCTCAGGAAGGTAATGCAGTGAAAGCTGGATACTGGCATCTGTATAGATTCAATCCTGAACTGAAAGAACAGGGCAAGAATCCTTTTGTTCTGGATTCCAGGGAACCGACTGAATCCTTCCAGGATTTCCTGATGAGCGAAGTCCGTTACTCCAAGCTCAAGCAGTCCTTCCCGGAAATTGCAGAGGAACTATTTGCTCAGGCGGAAGTGGATGCTAAGGAAAGATATGAGGCTTACAAACAGCTGGCCTCTGCTGGCGAAGATAAGTAAGGAATATAAACAGATAGAAATACTGGCTGCCGGTGTATATTTTGTTGAGCACCGGCAGTTTTTCTATATAATTTCTATTAATAAAGGTAATTGGATGGATAAAGAAAATGGTTTCGGTTAACAAGAAAGCAGATTAGAGGATGGAGAAGGAAAAATTGTCAAATAAATAGTGCGAATATTGTCATTTCAAGACGATTATCAAAAAGTGAAATGTAGTAGAAATTTATAACTCTGAGGGAGGATCTTCCTCCAGACAATAACATAATAGGGAGGGTGAAATTAGTGAAAGATTATAATATAGCAGTAATCGGTATCGGAGGTGTTGGAGGTTATTTTGCAGGTAGGCTGGCCGCTGAGTTTGGTAAAGATAGTAATTCTGGTATTAATGTCTATTTCATTGCCCGGAGCGAGCATTTAGAACAGATTAAGAAGGAAGGATTATTGCTTAAATCTGAAGAAGTGGGAGAAGTTCTGGTAAAACCCAACAGGGCAGTGAACATGTCCGATTTCAACCAACTTCCTGAAATTGATGCCTTTTTAATAGCTGTCAAGGGTTATAGTCTGGACAGTATCTGTCAGCAGATCAAGGGACAGGTAAAAGAGGGTACAGTTATCTTACCACTGATGAATGGGGTAGACATTTATGAAAGGATTACCAGGATTTTAGACAAAGGCAAAGTCTTACCATCCTGTGTCTATATTTCCTCCTATCTAGAAAAACCAGGGGTTGTCTGTCATACCACTGATTTTGCCAGGATTATCCTGGGTCAGGATGGGCGTTATCTTGATTATAAGCCCGAAAAATTACTGGATGTGATGAAAAAGGCAGGGATAAATTTTGAATGGAAAGCTGATGCTGCTCCAGATATCTGGGAGAAATATATCTTCATCGCCAGTTTTGCCCTGGTTACCTCTCTTTACGATAAGACCATTGGTGAGGTGCTGGAAGATGAAGAAATGAAGGCCGTGACGGTTAATATTATAAAGGAGATAGCAGAACTTGCCGATAAAAAACAGGTATCTCTGCCTGAGGATATTGTCGAACAGACCCTGGCTAAAGCCGGTAATTTTTCTTATGATACCACTACTTCTCTGCAGCGGGACATTAAAGCCGGTAAAAACAAAAATGAACTGGACCTCTTCGGTAAAAGCATTATTGATATCGGCAGTGAAACAGGTGTTCCTACCCCTGTTACAGAGAAGGTTTATAATAAATTAAAGAAAGTTTAAATTATGTCAATATTAAAATCAATAAAAGTAAATATTAAGTATAAATTAGCTCCCATTAGTTAATAATTATTATAAGAATATACATAAAAATGGGAGCTGTTATTATTGAAATGGTTGTCTCGTTTAATGCAGAAATTATCTTTAAATAAGAATAAAAAGAAGCAGGTTTTAAAACTTGATGACCTTGATATTGATGCTCGAGAGGATTATATTAATAATTTAGAGTTCCAGAAAAGCCTGGAGAAAAACCTTAAGATGATCAGGGAGATTATGGGCAATAGTTATGACCTGAGTATCAGAAAATTTAAAATAGGTAAAGCCAAAAGAGAAAGTGCTCTGATTTATATCAGTGGTTTAACTGATAATTCTTCCCAGCAGGTGATACTGGAATCTCTGGAGGCAGATCTACTACAGGTTGAGGGGCTTTCCAGTTTAAAAGACAAACTATTTGAAAATGTTGCCCATCGTTTTATTAATAATAAGAGTATCAGAGAAGTCGAAGAGGTGGCAGATGTTTTAAAGGATCTGACTAATGGTTCTTCCGCTATTTTCCTTAATGGAATTTCCCGGGTTTTACTCTGTGAAACAGCACAAAAACCAGTCAGGAATGTTGAGGAACCTGCTTCAGAAATTTCTCTGATGGGTCCACATGATGGTTTTGTTGAAGACATCTATACAAATACGGCCCTGGTCCGTTACCGGGTCAGAACACCCAATCTCTGGTTTCAAAATATAGAAAAGGGTTCTCTATCAAAATCGAACATCGTTATTTCTTATATAAAGGGTCTGGCCAGTGAAGAACTGGTCGAAGAAGTGAAGGCTAGATTAAATAAGATTGATCTGGATGTTATCCTCGATGTCGGCTATATCCAGGAATATATCAAGGATGAACCGTTTACTCTTTTTCCTCTGATAGATAGAACCGAGAGGCCGGACAAGGTTGTCTCCTGTCTGGCCGAGGGCAAGGTGGCCATCTTTCTGACAGGTTCCCCCTCTGCCTTAATAGTACCTGCTACTTACAATATGTTTCTGATGGCTCCTGATGATTATTATGAAACTTTCCCCGTCGGTAGTTTTATCAGGTTATTGAGACACGGGGCTTTTCTGCTTTCAATACTACTACCCGGAACTTATGTAGCCCTTATAAATTTTCACCCGGAAATTTTACCCATGTCATTATTTTTGAGGATTGCCGCTACCAGGGAAGGAGTTCCTTTTCCGGTAGTTTTAGAATCACTTTTAATGGAGAGTCTTTTTGAAATTCTACGCGAGGCCGGTCTCCGCTTGCCCCGGGCCATTGGTTCGGC
>JADQBU010000420.1 GCA_016278435.1 Halanaerobiales bacterium | reverse complement strand
AATTTTAAATCTTTTGCCATTATGTATCCCTCCTTGAAAAATTATTTATCCTATTACAGCTAAAACGTCGTCAATACTTACAACGATAAAATCTTCACCGTCAACCGTTACTTCAGTGCCGGCGAATTTATCAAAAACAACCATATCTCCAACTTTTACATCGGGTGTATCGTCTTCTTCAAAGCAGCCGTTACCGATAGCAACCACTTTACCCTGCTGAGGTTTTTCCTTTTTAGCGGTATCAGGTAAAACGATTCCGCCTTCTGTTTTTTCTTCCTTTTCTACATATTTGACAGCTAGTCTGTCTCCTAATGGTTTAAGACTCATTAATTTAACCCCCTTTTGAGATTTATAATTTTGTATATTTTATTAGCACTCGGTAGAGTTGAGTGCTAATAATTACTGTAATAATAATATCTAAGTATTTTGGTAAAATCAAGTCTGATTATTACCGATTAAGTTCAAAATTTACGATATATTCCCAGTTATAATAAATTATCGTCGTTATTCTCCTTATAGCTATATTTTATTTTCCATTATTTCCAGGTCAGCATTAAAGCAGCTAGCAATTTCACTATAACTCTTTCCAGTTAAATCTTTTCCAAAAATGTCATATATTATACCCGGCAGAATAATTAAATCAATATTTTCCTCTGACAACTGTTTGATGGCAAATTTAATATCATCATTAACCAGCAGTCCAGCTGACCTGATGGATCCACCGAAGAACTTGCTTTCAACAGGAATAACACGGGCATTAACATTGGTAAACTCTGCTACTATACTCCTGATCAATTTTCCAGCCAGAACAGAGGTGATGACAATGATATCCTTGTCCCTGTTACGGGTAAGTTTTTCTCTGAATTCAGCCAACACTGCTGGATCCAGATCATAATCAAGTACTACCCCGGGCCTTTCACCCTTCTCCTTATTTACAAGTAATTCAATGATACGGCCTGACCTTTTTATCTCAACCAGTGGTCTACTGGCTCTAACCAGTTTATTAAAGGCATCAACCCGGGAGATAACCTCACTACCCTTAACCGCAGTTATTATATCTGATTGTTTAATCCCTGCCTCATCTGCAGGCGAATCAGGGATTATAGCCCGAACAACTGCATTGAGGTCCTTCAGAAAGGGAGGTTCCAATATAATAGGTATTCCGTATTTTTCATTCATCTGTAAAACAAAATTACCCAGTTTTCCCTCGAGTTCAGGCTTAAATTTTAATTCTGACGAGGTGCTGGCTGTAAAACCCGGAGTAAAAACACGAACAGTTTCAGCCCCGCGTTCCACCAGTAAGTCAATTGTGTCCTGAAGGCTCTCCCGGCCCATAAGATGAGGCATAGCAACAATACTCCCGTCAAATTTTTGCTGCTGTCTCCTGAGTTCATCCAGACCATTAAAAACAAGTTCAGGGTGGGAATCAGACATTAAAAAAACCCTTTCCTCAGGGCTGGCACAGTTCAATGAAATATTTAATTTTATTTTTCCTATATCATTATGTAAAAATCTGACCATCTCCCTACTTAGAAAACTACCATTGGTCGTAATTCTTATCTCTTTACCGGGCCAACTTTTACGCAATAGAGTTATAATCTGTTTAAAATCTGGATGGAGGAAGGGCTCACCTTCAATAATCTTCGTTGCTGATTCTCCGATAATAACCGGACCCCCGGTAGTAAGATAGGTAATCAGCTCTTCTATCAGGCTGTAGTCCAGATGGCCAAACCGGTAGGTAATTACCTCCGGTGGATTCTGCCTGTGGCTGCAGAACCTGCAGGCCATGTTACAGACCGAGGTCAAGGGTAAAATATTATTATCCTGAACTGTTTTTAACAGTAGGTACTTCTCCTGATCATTCATGATTTTAACTCCTATATATAGATATTAATTTGAAACCCTGGATTTCATCATAATTTCCAGAAATTTAAATAGACTACAACTTTAAATTAGGATCAGCGTTTAGAGAGAGAGGTGAATAGTTACCGTTTATATATTGATAATAGCCAGCGGCTGCAATCATGGCTGCATTGTCGGTACAGAGCTTAAGCTCTGGATAATATAAGGGTAGATTATATTTCTCTAATTCTCCTTTAAGCTGTTCCCGCAGAGTTCTATTGGCAGCAACACCTCCGGACAGAATAACACTGGTCGGATCAAACTCCTTTACGGCTTTGATTAACTGAGCTATCAGGGAATCAATGACAGCCTGCTGAAAACTGGCAGCGATATTGGCTACATCTAAGTCTTCTCCCCGCTGCTGCTGATTATGGACATAATTAATAACAGCTGTCTTCAGCCCGCTAAAACTGAAATCATAGGTATCTTCATCGATTAAAGCCCGGGGAAATGAGATCACTGCCTCACCCCTGGCTGCTGTTTCTTCGATAACCGGTCCTCCTGGATATCCAAGTTTTAAAAAGCGGGCAATTTTGTCAAAGGCTTCACCGGCGGCATCATCCCTGGTTCTACCCAGGATCTTATACTGACCCAGTTCTTTAAAATAAAGGAGATCGGTATGACCACCTGATATAGTCAGGCAGAGAACTGGTGGTTCAATATCCCGGTGTGTAATAAAATTGGCATATATATGTCCAGCAATGTGATTAACACCGATAAAAGGCTTATCCAGTGCATAGGCCAGGGCCTTGGCTGCCGATAATCCAACCAGTAACCCCCCCACCAACCCCGGACCATAAGTAGCAGCAACTGCATCCAACTCACCTGTTTCGATTCCGGCCTCTGCCAGGGCTTCATTGATAACCGGATTTATAAATTCAAGGTGTTTACGTGAGGCAATTTCAGGAACAACCCCACCGAATTTCCGGTGCCAGTCCACCTGGGAAGCAACAACATTGGAGAGCACATCCAGTCCATTTCTGGTTACTGCTGCTGCAGTTTCATCACAGGAGGATTCTATCCCCATTATTAATACATCTTCTTTTTCAAACATAGTTTAGAGCTCCTTCCTCATGATGAGGGCATCTTCATTATTACTATAATAGCGTGTTTTATAACCAGTTGGAACAAATTCCAGCTTTTCATATAATTTTATCGCCGGCCAGTTTGAAACCCTGACTTCCAGTGTTATCATTCTGATTCCAAAGATTCTGGCCATATTAATAATTTCATTGACCAGTCTGGTAGCTACCCCCTGACGCCGACATTTACCGGCAACAGCCAGGTTAGTAATATGGATCTTCCCGCGCAAAAGCCAGACTCCAATATAACCAGCAATAGACCGCCCCTGGTAGGCAGTCAAATAAATGGAATCTGTATTTTTTCTTATATCCCTTAAAAATGAATGCCGGGACCACGGGGTTGAAAAGGATTCCCGTTCAATGACCATAACTTCTTCCAGGTCATCTTCCAGCATTAAATCAATTAAAATTTCCATAAAATCACCCACATCATTGGTCACTTGTAGTGTAATTAATCTCAGCCTGAGGTCTCTTTAGATAATTTGGTTTCAATTTATCTAAATCGTCTGCTTGTCCTCTTTTCAGGTAATAACTGCCCAGTTCTGCAACTATTCCACCCCGGGGTAGATTGAAAACTCCCGGTTCTATAAAAGTATTTAAAGCTGCTTCAGATATAAGTTCACCATAGGTTTTAACTCCATTGCCAACAAAATAAAAATCCCCCTCCGGATCCAGATTGTTTAACTCCTCCAGCAACCCGGAAACAGGGCGAACACCATCTGGCCATTCTCTGGCAGCAATTATATCCCTTTCACCACCTCGATAGAGAGCAGTATATACCCGTTCCCTCCTGGCATCAAGCACAGGTACAACCCAGGCCCTCTGTCTATATAGCATATAGGCCAGAACATCAAGGGTCGATATCCCCAGTACAGGAATCTTAAGTTCCTGGGCAAAGGTTTTAACCGTACTTAGTCCTATTCTTAAACCGGTAAAGGAACCGGGCCCAATTGTAACAGCTAATCCTGTTAATTGCCCGATATCTATACCTGCTTCCTGCAGGAGCCAGTCTATATTTGGTATTAATCTTTCACTATGACGGCGGTAAAGCTGAACATTTAATTCAGCCAGTAACTCCCCCTTATTCATTAAACCGAGGGCACAGGTTTCTGTGCTTGTATCAATCCCCAGAATCAACATTAGACAGCCTCCTCAATAGCTT
>JADQBU010000327.1 GCA_016278435.1 Halanaerobiales bacterium | reverse complement strand
CAGTACTCCATATACCGGCTATTGCCAGGGCAGCAGGTATTGAACTTGAACTTGATGTCTTTGATGAGATTAGCCGTCAGATTCCTCATCTCTGCAACATGAGTCCGGGTGGAGATCATTATATTGAAGATCTCTATTATGCCGGTGGTATTCAGGCTGTTCTAAAAGTGCTGGCAGATGCAGACAAAATTAATGAAGAGGTTCTGACAGTAACCGGACAAAAACTCAAGCAAAATATACAGGGTGTTGAAGTTAAAGATAAAGAGGTCATTCGACCGATAGATAATCCCTACCATCAAGAAGGTGGACTCGCTATTTTGAGGGGCAACCTGGCTCCAGCAGGATCGGTTGTTAAACAGTCTGCTGTTGCTCCAGAGATGTATAAACATTCTGGACCGGCCCGGGTATTTAACTCGGAAGAAGAGGCCAGTGATGCCATTCTGGAAGGCGAAATTAAACCTGGAGATGTAATTGTAATCCGTTATGAAGGACCACGGGGAGGTCCCGGTATGCGGGAGATGCTTGGTCCAACTTCTTCTCTGGCCGGTATGGGTCTTGATAAGAGTGTTGCTCTGATCACTGACGGACGTTTTTCAGGGGCATCCCGGGGAGCTTCGATAGGGCATGTTTCCCCGGAAGCTGCTGCCGGTGGTCCTATCGCTATAGTCAAAGAAGGGGATATAATAGAAATAGATATTCCGGCCCGTTCCCTGAATTTAAAGGTGGATGAGGAAGAGATTAAAAATAGGCTTGATGACTTTAAAGCTCCTGAAGCAAAAATAAGTGAAGGTTATCTGGCCCGGTATCGAGAGTTTGTCCAATCAGCTGATACTGGAGCTGTATTTGATAAATAAGTTATATTGACAGACCCGGTTAATAGACCGGGTCTGTTTTTACATAGTAAATAAAAGGAAATAAACAGTTGACAAAGAACATATATTAGTATGTGGTAAAAAACTTTCTTTTTATAATTTTTAAATATATTAGAGGGGGTAAAAAATTGAAGAGAGAATTGGCTCTAGAATTTGTCAGGGTTACCGAGGCTGCTGCTCTTGCTGCTGCTCCCTGGATGGGAAAGGGATGTAAAAACTGTGCTGATCAGGCTGCAGTGGATACCATGAGGGCGGTTTTCGATACAATACAGATTAATGGTACAGTGGTCATTGGAGAAGGTGAGAAAGATGAAGCTCCCAGGCTTTATATCGGGGAAGAGATTGGTGATGGAAGTTCTTCACCTCAGCTTGATATAGCTGTTGATCCACTGGAAGGTACAACACTGGTAGCTAAAGGTTTACCAAACGCACTTGCTGTCCTGGCTGTGGCTGAAAGGGGTTCATTCTTGCAGGCTCCTGATACTTACATGAAGAAAATTGCAGTTGGTCCTGAGGCCAGCGGAAGAATTAATCTTGATGCCTCAGTTGAGGATAATCTGCGGGCTGTGGCCGGTGCCTTAAATAAGAGTATCAAGGATATTACGGTTATTGTCCTGGACCGTCCCCGGCATGATGATTTGATTGCAAGGATCAGAGAAGTTGGTGCCAGAATCAAACTGATCAGTGATGGGGATGTTGCAGGAGGTATAGCTACCGGTCTGGAAGAAAAGGATGTAGATATTTTGATGGGTATAGGAGGTGCAACAGAAGGGGTTCTGACAGCAGCTGCCCTGAGATGCCTGGGTGGAGAAATACAGGCCAGATTAATGCCCCGAAACGAAGCAGACAGAGAGAAAGCCAGATCATTTGGAATCACGGATCTAGATAAGATTTATTATACAGATGACCTGGCCCGGGGTAATGATGTTATGTTTGCTGTAACCGGTATTACCGGTGGTGACCTACTGGAAGGAGTTAGATATTCAGTTAATCACGCTACTACCCATTCTCTGGTACTCAGGAGTAAGACCGGAACTATCCGCAAGATTAACTCACGCCATACAATTACCAAAAAGCCAGATTATTTTCCCCGTAATATATTTAACCCCAGAAATAACAAATATAATATATAACGTGAGAATCAAGGTGCAAAATATTACTTTAAAAGTTTGGAAGAGGTGGAGATTTATTTTCCATCTCTTTTTTTTTAAGGAAGGATTTTTGTCATAATTTATAGAAATAAAAAATATAGATGAAAAAAGTTGCTTTGAAGAATTTTTAAGAATAGGGGGTGAGAGACATGCCGGCAAATGGAAAAAGAGTCAAGGTACTGGATAAAACAATTGATATCCTACTTTTGTTTCTGGAAAAGGAAGAGGCGCTCGGTATTACCCAGATCAGTAAGGAGTTGAAGATCGCTAAAAGCTCTGTTCATAGAATATTAAATACTCTAAAAAGCCGTGGGTTTATCAACCAGCATCCCGTAACATCAAAATACTGGATCGGCAGCCGGGTATTTTCCCTGGGTATGCTCTATCAAAATAATTTCAAACTCCATGAGATTGCCCATCAATATATGAAAAAATTATCAGATGAGTTTGCTGAAGCAGTACACCTGGGAATTTTTGATGAACTCAGTTATTCACAGGTGATCGTGGTTGATAAAGTAGAACCCAATCAACGCTTGAGTTTTTCACCGATGACAGGGTCAGTTAATCCCACTCATGCTTCCGCTCTGGGTAAAGCCTTACTGGCTTATTCTACAGATGATATCCGGGAAACGGTTTTAAGCCTTCCCCGGGATGAGTTTACCAGAAATACCATCACCGACAGGGAAAAACTGCAGGAAGAGCTGGAGAAAATCAGGAAACAGGGTTATTCAGTTGATAATGAAGAACTGGAATTAGGATTGGTCTGTTTTGCAGTCCCCATTATTGCTGAAAGTAAGAAGGAGACAGTAGCCAGTATAAGTATTTCAGGACCAAAGGAACGGATTAAGAAGCGTAAAAGTAAAATAATAAAAAAGCTGCAGGCAACAGCAGTAATGGTCGGAAGAGAATTTGGATAAAATTTTTTAAAAAAAAGAAGGAATTTTCTATTTTATCTAGAATAATGTGAATAGGCAAAATAAAGTTTTTGCTTATTTTTATGTTCTTAAAAATAGAACAGCGTTCCACAATGAGGAAAACAGGAGGTGTTGATTATTAAGATATTTGTCATTAATCCGGGTTCAACTTCAACCAAATTAGCAGTTTTTTCTGGTAAAAACCTGGTCTGGGAGATTAATATTGAACACTCTTCACAGCAAATAGAAAAATTTAAGCGGATAATAGACCAACTGGAATGGCGGAAAGATGAAATTTTAAAGGAATTAGGTAAAGCAGGATTTAAACTTAAAGATTTTAAGGCAGTTGTAGCCAGAGGTGGTCTTCTAGACCCGATCCCAGGTGGGACTTATCATATTGATAAAGAGATGGTAAAAGACCTTCGTCAGGGAAAGAATGTGGAACATGCCTCCAATCTGGCCGGTATTATAGCTTACGATCTTGGTCAGGAGTATGGTATTCCAGCCTATACTGTAGATCCGGTGGCAGTAGATGAATTTAAACCTGTAGCCAGACTATCCGGTTTACCCGGGTTACCGCGGCGCTGTCAGTCTCATGCCTTGAATTTAAAAGCAATAGCCCGTAAGACAGCTTCTGAACTAAATCTTAAATTAGAAGAATGCAATTTAATCGGTATTCATCTCGGTGGTGGAATATCGGTTGCAGCTATAGAGAAGGGAAAAATAATTGATGTCAATAATGCAAATCAGGGAGGACCATATTCTCCAGAAAGAGTAGGGACACTTCCTACATATGATCTTGCAGATTATATATATCGGGAACAGCCGGAAGAAAACAGTTTCAAAAAAAGGTTAAATGGTAAAGGAGGATTAATGGCGTACCTCGGTACAAGTGATGCCCGGGAGGTAGAAGAGCGGATAAAAGCCGGGAACAGAAAGGCTGAACTGGCCTACCATGGTATGATATATCAGATTGGCAAGGAAATTGGAGCCATGGCTGCTGTTTTAGAAGGTGATGTTCAGGCTATTTTCATTACCGGGGGAATTGCCAATTCTAAATATGTAGTAGAAGGAGTCAAGGAGATGATTGATTTTATTGCCCCTGTCAAGATTTATCCTGGAGCAGAGGAGATGAACCATCTCGCAGCAGGAGCACTCCGGGTATTAAGGGGTAAGGAAAAAGCCAGAATATACACAGAAGAAAGGGGGAAGTTAAGTGGTAGCCAATT
>JADQBU010000162.1 GCA_016278435.1 Halanaerobiales bacterium | reverse complement strand
CTTTTCATAATCCTCTGGTGGTAATAACTCACCCGGTCTATCAGTAATTGGCTCTTTTCCTTTCAAGACTATCCTCTGAAGTTTTTCCGGAAAGCCTCCCGGTGGTTGACCCAGCATCCCCTCGAAATAGGAGATAACTGAATCCGGGAAAGTCTTATCTTTACCTTTTTCATAAATATTCTCGGAAGTTAAGTTATTCTGGACCATAAAGATTGCCAGATCACCAACGACCTTGGAAGAAGGCGTTACCTTAACGATATCACCCAGCATTTCATTAACCTGTTTATACATAGATTTTATTTCTTTGAATCTGTGTCCCAGTCCCAGACTTTCCACCTGGGGTCTGAGGTTTGAATACTGTCCACCCGGTATCTCATATTTATATATCTCGGCAGTACCTGATTTTAAATCAGATTCAAACTGTTCATAAACAGGTCTTACAGCTCCCCAGTAATCAGATATCCTCTGTATGTTATCCAGATTTAACCCGGTATCTCTCTCTGTATTGTTCAAGGCAGCAACAATGGAGTTTAGAGAAGGTTGGCTGGTTAAACCAGACATTGTATCAAAAACAGTATCAACGATATCTACTCCTGCTTCTGCAGCCATCAGAACTGTAGCTACACCGTTACCACTGGTATCATGTGTGTGAAGGTGAATTGGTAATGAAGTTTCTTCTTTCAGGGCCTTGATAAGCTTAAATGCTGCATAAGGTTTTAACAAACCTGCCATATCTTTAATTCCCAGAATATGAGCCCCTGTCTTCTCAATCTCTTTTGCTAAATTTAAATAATAATCCAGATTAAATTTTGTCCGTGACTTATCCAGGATATCACCAGTATAGCAGATACAGGCTTCCGCAATCTTCTCATTTTTTATTACTTCATCGATTGCAACTTCCATACCCTTTAACCAGTTAAGAGAATCAAATATCCGAAATAGATCAATACCACTGGCTGAGGATTCTTTAATAAAATCCCTGATTACATTATCGGGATAATTTTTATAACCTACCCCATTAGCACCTCTTAATAACATCTGGAACATGATATTAGGCACTTCTTTCCGCAGTTTTTCCAGCCTTTCCCAGGGCGACTCTTTTAGAAAACGGTAGGCCACATCATAAGTTGCTCCACCCCACATTTCCAGAGAAAATAATTCAGGAGCCAGGGCAACAGTAGGTTTTGCAATCCTCAACATATCAACTGTTCTCATTCTTGTTGCCATCAGTGATTGGTGGGCATCCCGGAATGTTGTATCTGTCAGAAGTAACTTTTGATTGTTATTAATCCAGTTAATCACACCCTCTGGTCCCTGGGTATCAAGTAGCTGTTTAGTTCCCTGCATATTCTCAGTGGTTTCAACTGCAGGTACAATGGGAACATCAAAATTACTCTTCTCGCCTTTTGTTTCATTTACTATTTTTTCACCCAGATATTTAATAATTTTAAATTCCCGGTCAGCACTGGGTATTATATCTACCAGGTCTGGATTATGTTCAATAAAACCAGTATCACATTCTCCTGCATGAAAAGTTTTATGATTCAGGACATTAATTAAAAAGTCTACATTCGTCTTTACTCCTCTGATTTTAATTTCCTCAATCGATCTAATCGACTTTTGAACTGCATCTTCAAATGTTCGCGACCAGGAAATAATTTTAACCAGTAGGCTGTCAAAATAGGGAGAAATAGTTGAACCTGTATAACCATTTCCTCCATCCAATCTTATTCCAAAACCAGAACTGGTACGATATTGTTCCAGTACCCCTGTATCGGGAATAAAGTTGTTGGAAGGGTCTTCGGTTGTTACCCGGCACTGAATGGAATAGCCCCTATGTTCAATGTCATCCTGGCATTTAATGCCGATACCTGGGGAATCCATTGCATATCCCTGAGCAATTAAAATCTGACTCTGTACAATATCGATCCCGGTTACCATCTCTGTTACCGTATGTTCAACCTGAATACGGGGATTCATCTCTATAAAGTAGTGGTCACCGTATTTATCAACCAGAAACTCTACTGTACCAGCACTTCTATAATTAACCGCACGGGCAATTTTCAAAGCATCACCAGCTATTTCCTCTCTTTTGGACTTACTCAGAGAAAAGGCAGGGGTAAACTCTACCAATTTCTGGTGTCTACGCTGTATAGAACAATCCCTTTCATATAAATGATATATGTTCCCATAATTATCACCGAGAACCTGAATCTCAATGTGTTTAGGATGGATTAAATATTTTTCAATGAAAATATCACCTGAGCCAAATGCCTTTTTAGCTTCACTGCTCGCACTACGATATTCATCAATAAAATTTTCCTCTTCTTTAACAATTCTCATCCCCCGTCCTCCACCACCTGCAGCTGCTTTAAGCATAACAGGAAATCCAATCTCACAGGCAAAATCAAGTGCCTTTTCCTCATCAATGAAAGACTCCTTACTGCCGGGAATGGTAGGAACAGAAACCTTTTTAGCCAGTTTCTTGGAATTGATTTTGTCTCCCATTTGTTCTATAACTTCCGGTGTCGGACCGATGAACTCAATCCCTACATCCCGGCATTTCCTGACAAATTCAGCATTTTCAGCTAAAAATCCATACCCGGGATGTATGGCATCAACACCCTTTTTTAATGCCAGATTAATAATTTCTTCTATATCAAGATAGGCTTCTACAGGTCCCTTGTTCTTACCTATTTCATAGGATTCATCAGCCTTTGTTCGGAAAAGAGCAGTTTTATCTTCTCCAGAATAGATAGCAACTGTTCTAATACCCAGTTCACGACAGGCCCGAAAAATCCTGATAGCAATTTCACCTCTATTGGCAACCAGTATTCTCTTAAATTTATTAATCACAGATTTCTCCCTCCTCAATACTTGATAAATATTATTATTTAATACTTTATCATAAAATTAATAAATTCGCCAGTCCAAAATACATAATAAGACCCCGAATCTTTCATTCGGGGCCTCTTAACCAGATTATTTATAAATTTCTACATCTATTGTTCTTTTTTACATAGGCTACATCCATCACAGATCTGAACCTTTCCTCCAAAAATATCCTTTATAGTCTCCTCTACTTCTTTATCATCAAAATGAATTATAATTTTACCCGGAGCAATATTTATTAGTGCGCTTATTAGTAAATCTTCATACTCAACTTCACCATCCATTATTTCAGCTATATAATCTTCCATATATTCACTAGTGATTATCCTTTTACCAGGATCAAGAATATTAAAAGAATCATCATCAGCCTTCAGAACATCTACATATTTAATCTTTGGTTCCTGTAGGTTGACAAAATATCTAAGAAGTTCTATAAATTCATTATATTCCTCTTCAATTAGATAGTCATCTACCGCCCTGTCAACTATATATTTCAGATGGTTAACATAGTCTTTTAAACGGAACCTGACAAACCCTTCTATATTTAGATCTTTATAACTTTCAAGATATTTTAACAGTTGGGTATTAATCTCTATCTTTGAAATAATCTTATCCCTGTTTTTAAGGTATTCCATTGTAAATTGTTCTATCTTTGATCTGGCTTTCCCACTGAACTGATTATATTCCTGCTTTATTATATTATTTACAAGTTCTGTTTCGAAATTATCAATTACTATCTCAGCAAGTACTTCAGCCAGACTCCGCTTGAATTTATAAGAAAGGTTAGCTTTAATCATATCTATCTCAAATAGAGTGTAATTTTCGCTTTTATTCTCATTGACTATAACTGAATTTAAGTTAAGTAATTTTGATCTAACCTCCTCCGGGTAATTCAGGGTTGAAATGGTTATCCCCAATTTTATCACTCCTCATACTTATATTATATGATTTACAATTTTTTTGTATACAGATTTAGAGCAGTGATAAAATAAAAAAATCTGGTGTAAGCACCAGATTAATCATATTCCTTAAATAAAAATAACCCGGTGTTAAACCAGGTTCTGAGTTTGTTTATGTTGTGGTGATAAACAGATAATGGTGTGGGTAAGTGGATTCGAACCACTGACCTCCACGATGTCAACGTGGCACTCTGACCAACTGAGCTATACCCACATTTGAAAATTTTAAAAGTGGTGCCGGGGGTCGGGCTCGAACCGACACGGGCAAAAATGCCCACCGGATTTTAAGTCCGATGCGTCTGCCAATTCCGCCACCCCGGCAC
>JADQBU010000400.1 GCA_016278435.1 Halanaerobiales bacterium | reverse complement strand
ATTTTCTATGGTGGATGTGCTGCTGCCATGATTACTGTTTATCTGGTTGAAACAAAAAAGAGCATAGTAGAAAATTTCGCCCCGATTCTGGCCAAGATATTTAGTCCGTTATTTTTAATTACTATGGTAACCTTCCTGGGAATTGTTGTGATTACAGGGAAAAGTCCTTTTGTTGAAAGGGATTTTTTGATAGGTTTTGATTTAATGTTAGTATTAGTTCTGGGGATGGTTTTATATATAATCTCAGCCAGAAGTATCTATGATAAAAGAAATATATTTGATTATTTGAATACCGCTTTAATTATTGTAGCAATAGTTGTCGATGGTGTTGCCTTGTCGGCGATAGTATTTAGATTATCAGAGTATGGAATTAGTCCTAACAAACTGGCTGCTCTGGGTGAAAATATTTTATTATTAGTTAATCTTGCTGGTCTCTTATGGTTATATATTAAATATTTTATGAGTAAAATAGAATTTAAAATAATTGAAACCTTGCAAACTAATTATTTAACAGTTTATGCCATCTGGATGGCTGTAGTTGTGTTTATATTTCCAGTTGTATTTGGGTTTAAATAAATCGCTCACTCGCTGTCCAAAAGTAACAAAAACTTGATATAGAAAAACAAAACCGGAAGCCCACGCTTCCGGTTAATTTCTTTTATTTACGGTTATGTAATACATTCTGGAAACCATCTAGTACTCCAGACATAAAAATGGTGTCGAGGGCGGGATGTGTGGTAGTTGCCGACCTTGGCTGACTTTAGTCGAAAAAACGCCAAATACAAGAAAAGTTTATTGTTAATTCGGCTAACCCTTTAAGGTAGCTATCATTTAAATAATATATGAAAATAAGCTAACTTAGAACAGATGTATTAAATGAATTTCCAGAATTATTTTTTTGATTATATAGTATTAATTAATACATAAATAAAAAATTATTGATACATTTTTCTTGATTTTAATGTATCAATATTATATAATTGTAGCATAATATAGTAAAGGAGCGATTCGAAAAATTGATCACAGACAGAAATAAACCCCAAAAACATTTAGATATTACTAAAAAAGAAATTCAAGAGTACCTCGAAAAAGTTCAACAACATATTGAAAATGATATTTATTCAATATCTCTTAATGAAAATAGAGGAAAAAACAAAAATTTTATTCAGGATTATAAAATTGATACTAAAAAGGAAAAAGATATTCTTTTAAGTATTAATTACGATGATTTTTGTTATGCTGTAGATAATGAGAAAGAAAGGTATTCTCATGAGACATTATATGTATTTTGTAAGCAAAGAGAGCTTGATTACTGGGGTACTTTAGAATTAGTAGATATATATATTAAAATAAATATGACTAGAATTAGTCAAGGCTCCTTTATGTATATAATATCTTTTCATGAAAGAAATAAACCAATAGAGTATTTATTTAAGAACAAAAGACTTGAATAAATTGGTATTATAAAAAGGGGGAGATATGATTGATGGGTTTTTGTGAAAAATGTCATAATATGGTTGACTGTTATGTTGTGGAAGAACAAAAATCAAAAGATATTAAAGACAAAAATATTAGTTATATGGGAAAAGAAGCTTATTGTAAGGAATGTGATGATAATGTGTTTAATGCTGAGATTAGAGATTATAATTTGAAAAAACTAGATATAGCTTATAGGGAATCGGAGGATATCATTTTAATATCAGATATGGAAAAGATATTAGAAAAATATAATGTTGGGAAGAGACCTTTATCACTATTATTAGGTTGGGGAGAAACAACTTTGACTAGATATTTAAATGGAGATATACCTACGAAAAATTATTCGAATACTTTAAAAAGAGTTTTAGGAGACCCAGATTACATGAAAGAATTATTAGAACAAAACAAAGAAAGGGTTACTGAACATGCATATAGTGAATGTAAACGTGCCATAAAGGAAATTTCATCCACAACAGAATTACAAACTGAAAATAAAATAGATAGTGTTGCCAAATATATTTTAAAAAATTCTGCTGATATTACACCCTTGGCATTGCAAAAATTATTATATTATGCACAATCCTTTTATAAAGTTTTCGATGGGGAGTTTTTATTTAAGGAAGATTGTAAAGCTTGGGTGCACGGTCCTGTTTATACAGATATATATTATAAATATAAAGATTATAAGTATAATCCAATTGATGGATCTGATATTGAATATAATGATATAAATTTAACTGAACCTGAAAAGGAGATGCTTGAGAGTATTATAAATTATTTTGGATGTTACAGTGGGAAAATTTTAGAGAAAATGACTCATGAAGAAAAACCTTGGAGACTTACCAGAAGAGGATTAAAAGATGATGAGGGTTCCAATAAAGTCATTAAAAAAGAATTAATTGAAAATTATTTTACTAAAATAAAATCTAAATACCAGATGCTAAACATATCCGATATTAAAGATTATAGTCAGGAACATTTCCAAAAGATTTTGTAAATTTTTCTGAAATATAAAAAGGCGCCATTAATGGCGCCTTTTTATGCGTTTGATACACTACAGTGAACCGAAATTACTTATAGATGAGGCGCTGTCCACTTGCCGCCCAAACAAATAGCTGCGGTGAACCGTATCATTATGACAAATAAAAAGGTCGGACAGTCTGGGTTAGTGAGAGTGGTGAATTAAATTTTCGTGAAGATATATATTAGAGGTTTCAAAAAAATTAGTTAATCGATAGAATAAGCCCAAAATACATCCACGCCTGGTTTTAATAGCGTGGATGTTTTTTATTACATGCCAATTTTATTCCTTGATTGTTCGAAATACAGGACAGGTTCCTGCACATTTACCACATAGAATACAGACATCATCATCAATAGTTGGAGCATTATAAGCTTTTTGTTTTATTGCTCCAACGGGGCATATCCTTAAAGATGGACAGGGGTGATTTTGAGGACAATATTCCTTTGCAACTTTAATTCCTGTTAATTTCATATTAAAAACAACTCCTTTTAATTAAAGATTTAATAGGTTATAATATATGGGGATACTGAGATATATTTATAAATATATATTGGTCTAATTAATTTATCTGTTAAACAGTTATCATTTTATTAGATTGAAAAATTTATGAATTTTATAAATATATTAATGAATTGGAGTTGATAAATATGCAGAGATGTCCCTGGTGTGAAGGAAATGACTTATATGTTAAATATCATGATCAGGAATGGGGAGTTCCGGTAGTTGATGATAGAAAACAATTTGAATTTCTTGTCCTGGAATCGGCCCAGGCCGGCCTCAGCTGGCTGACTATATTAAAAAGAAGGGAAAATTACCGTAAGGCATATGACAATTTTGACCCTGTTAAAGTTGCTACATATGATAATGAAAAGATTGAGGAATTAGTTAATAATCCCGGTATCATCAGAAATAGAAGGAAGATTGAAGCTTCTATTAACAATGCTAAATACTTTCTAGAGCTTCAACATAAATATGGTAGTTTTTCTGACTATATCTGGGGGTTTGTCAATTTCAAGCCAGTTGTTAATGGCTTTACAGATTTAAATGAATTACCGGCTCAAACAGAACTTTCGCAGAGAATAAGCAAAGACCTCAAAAAAAGAGGTTTTAAATTTATTGGACCCACCATTATATATGCCCATTTGCAGGCAACCGGTATTGTAAATGACCACTTGCAATCCTGTTTTCGTTATCAAGAAATAATTGAAAACTACTCTTAATATATTAGCTCTGGCTGGGTATTTGAGGTTGGGGCTTTTAAATATTATTAAATAAATATAATTGATAAATTAAAATATATGCTATAAAATAAGAAAAGAGAGGAAAAGATAAACAGAAAGGAGTGTTCCCATGCTGCAAATATTACTGGGAAGTATACTATTAAGTCTGGTTCATGCCCTGATTCCAAATCACTGGCTGCCGCTGGTAGCTATCAGCAAAGCAGAAAAATGGTCCCGGCGGGAAACCCTGGCTGTAACGGCAATAACCGGGTCAGCCCATACCATAAGTACCATTCTGCTCGGGATTATCGTTGGTCTAGTTGGTTATAAGCTTTCAGCTACATCTGAATTTATTACCAGAATTGCAGCTCCTCTGGTCTTGATTGGGATTGGAGTAATTTATCTGGCTATTAGTTTTAATAAAGATCACACCCATAATCATATAGATGATA
>JADQBU010000322.1 GCA_016278435.1 Halanaerobiales bacterium | reverse complement strand
AAACTTGCCCCCTGGATTCCGTCCCGGCCGGTCCGCGCTCCAACTGCCATAACCGGGTTGCCTACACCTGCTGCTGTACCTGTTGCGATATTTTCCTGGTCCATGATTCCCACACACATGGCATTAACCAGGGGGTTACCCTTATAGGAGTCAGAGAAATATACCTCTCCCCCGACTGTAGGTATACCGATACAGTTACCATAGCCGGCGATTCCTGCCACTACTCCCTCAAAGAGAAAACGAACATGCTTATCATCTAGTTCTCCAAAACGTAGTGAGTTTAAACAGGCAATCGGCCGTGCTCCCATGGTAAAGATATCCCTGATAATACCTCCGACACCGGTTGCCGCTCCCTGATAAGGTTCTATAGCCGAAGGGTGATTATGGCTTTCAATTTTAAAGGAAAGAGCCTGATTATCACCGATATCGATTATTCCAGCATTCTCTCCCGGCCCCTGTAAAATACAGTCACCTTCTGTCGGAAATTTCTTTAATACAGGCCTGGAATTCTTATAACTGCAGTGTTCTGACCACATTACCCCGAACATACCCAGTTCAGTAATGTTTGGTTCCCGACCGAGGATCTTTTCAATCAACCTGTATTCAGCCTCTGTTAAACCTTCATTATCCCAAGGTCTTTCATTTATGGCCAATCAACTCACCCCTCTCCTTTATAGACTGTAGAATCGAAGAAAATATTTTATAACCATCTCCGGTCGGTCCTCCCAGAATATTTTCTGAACAACGTTCGGGGTGGGGCATCAGACCAAAAACATTACCTTCTTTATTACAGATTCCAGCAATATTATCAACAGAACCATTGGGATTTTCCCGGTCATCTTCGTATCTTACTACAATCTGATCGTTCTTTATTAAACTCTGCAACCCGTCAGGATCAATATAATAGTTGCCCTCACCGTGGGCTACAGGTATATTTAAAACCTCACCTTCCTGGCAGCAGATAGTAAAAGGTGTTTTATTATTTTCAACCCTGATTCTACTGAATCTACAGGTAAACTTCAAACTATCATTTATCTTCATGGCACCGGGTAGTAAGTCTGCTTCCAGTAGAATTTGAAAACCATTACAGATTCCCAGAATCAGTCCTCCCTGTTCAGCATAATTTATTACCGATTCCATAATTCTGGCAAAGCGGGCAATGGCTCCGGAGCGGAGATAGTCGCCGTAGGAAAAACCGCCAGGCAGAATAATACAGTCATAGCCGGAGAGATCTTGTTTTTGATCATACCACAACATATCTGTTGGTTGATTCAGCACCTCTTTTGTTGCATGGAAGACGTCATGATCACAATTTGAACCCGGAAAGGTTATCACTGCAAACCTCATCTCATCCCTCCATCTTTTCAATCTGATAGGTGTAATCTTCAATAACAATATTGGCCAGTAACCTGCGGCACATTTCCTCAACCTGCTGGCAAACTTCTTTTTCATCATCTATATTCTTGACAACTAATTCCATCGATTTCCCCACATGCACATCAGCTATATTTTTATAACCCAGGGCTTCCAGCCCACCGGCTACTGCCTGTCCCTGGGGATCAAGAATACTCTTTTTTAACATGGTTTTGATCCTAACCTTCCAGTTCATAAAGTGGTCCCCTCTTTCTTAATTCTTTTTAAAATTTCATGGTAAGCATCTTCAACCTCTCCCAGATCCCTACGGAACCGATCCTTGTCCAGTTTTTTACCAGTCTCACTATCCCAGAAACGGCAGGTATCTGGAGATATTTCATCGCCAAGATAGATCTTTCCATCACTACCCCGACCAAATTCCAGTTTAAAATCAACCAGATCTATACCCCTTTCAGCCAGGAAGTTGACCAGTATTTCATTAATTTTCATTGTTTGATTACTCAAAATCTCCATATCTTCAGGAGTAGCCAGTTCCAGAGCATAGATATGATACTCGTTAATCATCGGGTCACCAAGTTCATCACTTTTATAATAAAACTCGAGAATGGGTTGTTTAAGCCTGGTTCCTTCTTCAACCCCCAGTCTCTCAGCCAGGCTACCGGCAACAATATTACGCATAACAACCTCAACCATAATTATATCCAGATCCCTGACCAGTAAATCCCGTTTATTTAATCTCTTTATATAATGGGTATCGATCCCATTTTCCTCCAGTAATTCAAAAAAGATAACTGAAATCTCGGCATTTAATTCCCCTTTTTCCTTAATCTGACCTTTCTTCTTGCCGTCAAAAGCTGTAGCATCATCTTTATATTCTACTATAACTAAGTCCTTATCATCTGTAGAGTAAACTTTCTTGGCCTTCCCTTCATATAGAAGTTTTTTCTTTTCCATTAGTTAATTTCCCCCTCAGCAAAATTTATTAATTTAAATTAAGTTTCTTTTTCCAGTAACTAACTATATCTTCCGTTTTCCTGGCTGCAATTCCAGTATATTCCTCTGGATTATGCAGTAACTCCCTTTGTTTCTCATTAAATTGTTCTAAATAGGGTTTCAGTTCCTGGTCCTCGTTAATTAGTTCCCTTAATACTCTGCCCTCTTTCTCAGCAATCAGAGTTAACTGTCTTACTTTCTCGTGAGCATCGGGATGACCGTAAGAAGCAAGCAAAATATATAGTGGCTCAGCCACAATCATCTCTTTACTCTGATTAAAATTTTTCTCCAGATTGGCATGGTTAACCCTGATTCTGCTACAGACCTTCGATAAGCGGTTAACTACAGATAAAAGACCGGCAATTATTTCAGGCACAAAGCGACCCGAAGCTGAATTGGTTAGATCCCGCTGATGTTCAGAGATCTGATCCTGATAAACTGTTATCATCCTGGGCATAAATTCTTTCCACATACTCTTGACATTTTCATAATTAATTGGATTCCTCTTATGGGGCATGGTGGAAGAGCCAACCTGGTCTGCTGTAAAATACTCACTCACTTCATCTATCTCAGTTCTCTGCAAATGGCGCATGTCATCACTGAAATTAGCCAGAACCCCCAAACATGATACCAGTGAGTGTATATAATCTGTTAGATATTCAGGTTCTACAATCTGGGTAGAGTGTGCTGCTGCCTCTAACCCCAGTTCGGTTAGAAATTCCCGTTCAAACTCTTCCGGATCTGCAAAAAAGAGTGAACTGGCATTATAAGCTCCGACTGCTCCAGATAATTTACCTTTTAATTGACCAGATGTTTTCTCAATTGATTCAATTCTATTTCCCATTCTACTTACATATCCTGCAACCATAAATCCAAAAGTAACCGGATCAGCGTGCTGCCCATGTGTCCTGCCAATCTGAACCGTATCCTTTTCCCTTAAAGCCAGCTCCATTAATTCCTGCTCTAGCTTCAGTAAACAAGGTACAACAAACTCCCGGGTTACCTCTTTATATCTTAAAGAATTAGCTGTATCAACTATATCATAAGATGTTGCCGTGAAATGAACAAAGGGTCTGGCTTCTCTGCTGACCCTTTCCTGTATACAATTCACAAGTGCCCTGATATCATGTTTCGTAACCTTTTCTTTTTCATAGACTTCTTCTGCTATAATCTCTCCAGCAGCTTTTTCAACTTCATCTGCTACCTCTTCAGTACACAACCCCCTACGGGACAGAACCCTGACCAGAGCTGCCTCAACTTTAGCCAGATATTTAATCCGGGCCTTTTCCGAAAGAAATTCCGGGTATAAATCAAAATCTTCACCCCCGGGGGAATATCGATGGTCCAGAGGACTGATATTTTCAAATATATTTCGCTCCAACATACAATTCCTCCTAATTTAACTATTTCTTTTCCAGGTACCGGGCATAACCCAAATCTTCCAGCTCAGCTGCCGTTGTATTCACCTTACTGGCAAGTTCCTGCTTATAGGCCCTGAATTTATCCCGTAGCTCACTATCTGCTGTTCCCATAATCTGCAGGGCCAGGAGAGCTGCATTCTTTGCCCCATTGAGTGCAACTGTTGCTACTGGAACACCCCCGGGCATCTGGACCATAGAATAAAGAGAATCGGCTCCTCCCAAGGTTGAGGTCTTAATCGGAACACCGATAACCGGAAGAACTGTAAAAGCTGCCAGGACACCGGGTAAATGAGCCGCCTTACCAGCTCCAGCAATTATTACCTCAAGACCCCTCTCTTCCGCTGTCAATGCATATTCACTGGCCCGGTCAGGTGTTCTATGAGCAGAAATTACAG
>JADQBU010000197.1 GCA_016278435.1 Halanaerobiales bacterium | reverse complement strand
ATCCCTTTAACCGTTCCTGTTTGCGGGCGCCGGGTATTAATAACCAGATTAAATTCATAATCTTCCTTTTTAACCTGGTCGGCTAAACTACCAAGAGCAATTGCTCCCTCCTCATTTCCACCGATATCAAAAACACCGTGAACATCCTGATTCTGAATAATCTTATAGATATCAGCTGTTAATAAAGGTAAATCAGCTTTTGCCAGTTGACGTGGGAAAATTACTTCAATCCCCTGTTCTTCCAGAAAGTCCACTTTTTCCCGGGACCTGAAGTAGGAATTGACCACATCAAGGTCAGCCAACATCACAGGGGAAAACTCCTCAATCAGCCTTAAAGCATAATTGATTGATATTTCTGTCTTTCCACTGCCAAAATTTCCAGCAAAAATAGTCAACCTGCTATAATCCATATATTCCACCTCTATCTAATTTTACCATAAGCATTATTTATAGGCAAACAGCATTTCATCTTCCCAGTTGATCAAACCATTTTAAGAACCGGTTGCCAGCAATAATCTCGGTAAAAGAGTAAAACTCGGATAACAGGGTAAGAAGAAATAAAATTATGGATATTCCCGCTTTAAGTAGTGTAAATGGGAGCAATGTCAGAGAAAAACCCAGTATTACACCAAGATAATTGGCACCTGTATCACCGAGCATAGCCTTTCCTTTTAATTCATAGAATAAATAAATAATTGTAACAACATATATGGGCAAAAATATTATATAGGTAGTTGGTATTAACATTAAAACAAGCAGGGAAATAAGTAGAAAAAACTTAACAGCCCTTCCCGGTCTTAAATCCAGCAAATTGACAAAATTGGTCATCAATATTACCAGAAATATATTTAACAAGCCTTTCACAGCAAGTAATGCTGCTAATCCGATAATTACTACCTTGAATAAACCTGTTGTTATTTTACCCTTTAAAAGTTGGCCAAAATGTCCTATAAGACCCTGGTTTTCTTTATCTCCGGCCAGATCATCTACAAAACCAACTAAACCTGTAACAATTGATAGAAACAGCAGTCTATCAAGTCCAATATTAAAAGTGCTGAAACTAAATCTATATAGCCCCCAGGTTAAAGTACCTGCTAAAATAAATATAATCCCCACACCGGTAGGGATTATTTCGCCTTTAAAGTTTTTCTTTAATAATCCGGCTTTTTTAAAAAATGACCATTTTCCCATAAATATCGCCTCTTTAACCACAATGTCTTTAGAATCTCATAAAATTGTTTCCCTCTGTGCAGAAATCCCTTTAAGTTCTTACCGGTTATATTATGCTTAAAGTTACAGTAGATTTTTTTAACTTTCCAATCGGAATTAAGCAGTTCAATATCCATACCAACTTCAAGCCCAAATCCCGGTGAAAAAGGCAGTAACTGTTCCAGTACTTCCCTTTTGTAAACCCTCTGTCCTGAAAGAGGAGCTTCCATCTCTTTCCCGGTAAATAGTTTTATACCGGCGTCTGCCAGCCATCTGACCAGACCCAGGCCACCACCCTTTACCGGCAATACTCCGATTGCTACATCACATTGATCATAAATTACTGGTTTAATCAATTTCTCCAGTTCGCCAATACTTTCTCCCAGGTCGGCATCTACCAGAGCAATAATCTCCCCCTTTACTTCTCTCAAACCAATCTCAATTGCATTGCCCTTGCCCTGATTCCTATTTAACCTCAAGAGACGGACCGGGTATTCTTTTACAATTTCTCCTGTTCCATCACTTGAACCATCATCTACTACCAGTATTTTGATTTCATCCTTAAATTTATAACTCTGCAGGCTTGCAAGTGTTTCACCTATAATATCAACTTCATTGTAAGCTGGAATTATAATAGATATTTTATGAGACATAATTTTTCCCTTTCCAGTAAATTAGTTTATTTATTTTATGTTTACCATTAAAAATAATTATATTCTATTTATATCATTTCAATTTAAAAAGAACCCTGACGGGCTCTTTTTAAAAGAAACAGTATTTAAATTTTTACTTTTCCAGGCTCTGAATATATTTTTTTAATTCCTTTTCTATCTTTTCATTCAGTTCAGGCGGCTCATAATCTTTTAGAACCTCCTGATAATAATTATTAGCTCTACTGGCAGTATCTGGCTGTTCATTATTACTCATATATCTCTGATTTGTACTTATAATAGGTTCTTTTAAATCAGCCATATGATTATAAGTATGTTCTTCGGCGATAAAATTTCCACCACTACCGACTTTTAAGATTACATCTTTAGCTATATGGTCTTCATCAACTGTTAACCCCTGGAAAAAGTTAGTGACTAAACTGCAGATTTCATCATCGATAATAAATTTTTCATAGGACATGGTCATATAATTTTCCAGAAGTCCTGCTGCATGGAGAATAAAGTTAAAACCACTTCTGACTGCAGCCATAAAATTTAGCATAGACTGATAACCGCTCTGGGCATCTGGAAACAGGGAATCTGTCAGTGATCCACCACCCCGGGAAGGAATATTATAGAAGCGGGCTATCTGAGCAGTTCCATTAAACATTTTGGCAGTCTCGGGTGTACCAATAGCCAGATTACCAGTCTTTAAATCAACTACACTGGAAGCTGACCCATAGATGACCGGAGTTCCGGGATTTATTAATTGGGAAAGAACAATACCCGCTAATATCTCTACATTCTGTTGAACCAGGGCCGCCGCTAAAGTAGCAGGTGCTGTAGTTCCGGTCATACTTAAAGAAGCAACTACTACCGGTTGTTTATATTCCGCATAAACCATTAATGCTTCCGACATACGGGCATCTATCTGCAGTGGACTGTTGGTATTAATCAGAGTAACCAGAACCGGATGCTCTTTTATATAATCCATTCCTCCAAAGACAATGGAGGCCATTTCAATACACTCCCGGGCCTTCTTTTCCCCCAGCGCACTTCCCATTAAACACTTATCTGCATATTTAACTGCCGCTTCAAACATTTTAGCATGTCTGACTTTATCTTCAATATCATTGGGCTCAACCAGAACTCCACCAACAATATCAATATTTTTACTGTGACCAGACAGTTTTGTAAAATTGATATAATCTTCATAGTTAGATCTTCTTCTTTTGTTATTATAATCCATAACAAAAGGTGCACCATAGCCGGGAGCAAGAACTGTATTTTGTCCCCCCACGACTATGTTGTTTTGCTGATTACGTGCATGGATAGTAAATTTTTCTGGAACTAATTTTATCTGTTCTGCGACCATTTCCCGGGGTATAAAAACTTGTTTTTCTTTTATTATAGCCCCGTTTTTCTGGAATACTTTTCGGGCTTTATCGGATTGAATTTCAATCCCGTTTTCTTCCATAATATCCATTGTAGTCTCATGTATTTTCTTAATCTCGTCTCCTGTAAAAATATCAGTCGCCCCTAATTTTCTAGTTATCATAAAGTATTCCCCCTATATTTCAGCCTGATAATTAACTAACTTATTTTCCCGGGAAGCTTTAATATAATTGCTACCATATGCATCCCTGTTGATTAATACTTCAGCAGCTTTAACTAAACTCATCATATATTCATCAAGGGGATCAACAATTGCCGAATCTAATCCCCTGTCTATTGCCATTATCAAAAATGCTTGATTCAATAATGCTCTATTTGGTAAACCAAAAGAAATATTACTCAGGCCGCAGGTAATATGTACATCTGTATCCCACTCCCTGATACCAGTAATAGTATCCAATACTTGATAGCCAAATTCACCATTAACACTGATCGGCTTAATCAGAGGGTCCAGAAAAACATCATCCAGTGGAACTCCATCTTTTTCCAGTTTATTTATTAACTTATCTGCTACTTTTAATCTTTCTTCAGCAGTTTCAGGCATCCCTTCATCATCCATACATAGGGCAACAACTTTTGCCTGATAGTCCTTTACCAGTGGTAGAACTTCCTGATATCTTTCTTCTTCAGCAGTAATGGAATTGATCATCGGTATACCCTGATGGGTTTCAGCAGCTTTTCTTAAGGCATCGGGATTAGGACTATCCAGAGCCAGGGGAACTTCAGTTACCGCCTGTACTGTTTCTACCAACCAGACCAGGTAATCTACTTCATCATAAACAAATGCACCAGAATTGACGTCAACATATGATACACCACTATCCACTTGCTTTTTAGCCATATCCTGAATATAATCTGTGTCCTTTTCTTTAATCTTCTTCTT
>JADQBU010000377.1 GCA_016278435.1 Halanaerobiales bacterium | reverse complement strand
TTATTTAAAGGACTGATAAGATGATTATTTTTGTATTGTTTTTTTTATTTGCCCTCTTTTTTGCACCGTTCCTGTTGGTTCCATTTATATTGTTCTTCCTGCTACTTTTATTATTTTTACCATTTAAATTTACCATCGATTCTATATTTAATCTGGTTACAGTTCCGGCCCAACTATATAAGATTGCCACTAATCCTGTTCTAAGAAAAAATCACAGTCTCGAACATGCAACTGTCAATATTCTGGAAAAAGAATATGGTTGTAATAAACTGGCCGGTTATGCAGAAGAAAATGGTTTTTATATTCTGGGAATAAATGATATAAGTGCGGTCGAAGAAGCTGCCCAAAGGGGTTTAGCTTTGATGAAGAGTGGAAGAAAACAGCTGGCAATTCATACCCGGTGTGGTACCAGTATGCTGGTTGCTAACTTTATTTCGGCAGTTATATTTTTATTGTTATTGCTATATACGGGATATTTTAGTATTTTAAATATGGTTATAGCTATTATAATTGCAAACCTGCTTGGTCCTTATCTGGGACAGATACTGCAGCGTTTTGTTACAACAACACCTGAGATTGAGGAAATGGAAATTATTTCAGCAAGTTATAATGAAGTTAATTATTTTAGTAATCAACGCTCAAAAATATTTGTCAGAACTGAAATTATCCCCTATCTAAGGTAATTTACTAAATTTTATTTTCTGGTGGTGAAGCAATGTTATTAGAAAAAATAGATCTAATTAAAATAATTGTAATGCTTATCCTGGGTGGATTTATCGGCTGGGAAAGGGAACGACACGGACGCCCGGCTGGCTTCAGAACCCATATTCTGGTCGGAATTGGTTCTACGCTACTGATGATTGTATCTACTTCCATGGTTGCACAATATCCTGACTCCAATGTTGACCCGGGAAGAATTGCTGCCCAGGTAGTTAGTGGTATTGGTTTCCTGGGTGCAGGGACAATTATTATGCAGGGTTTTTCTGTTAAAGGGCTGACAACCGCTGCCAGTCTCTGGGTTACTGCAGCCATCGGACTGGCAGTTGGTGCCGGATATTATATTTTAAGTTTAATTACCACTGTTATAGTTTTTGTTACCCTGTTTTTCCTTTCAAACCTTGATTTTAAAATTTACCGTGAGAATAAAAAGAAATTAATCTGTATAACTGAATATGCGGGAGAGGTTGTAGCAGATATAACCAGTCTACTGACTTTAAATAATATTAATATCAACAAAGTCAATATTGAAAAGGATCAGATTAATAAGCAGCTTAAAATTGAGTTTGTTTTAAATGTTGACCGCAGTAAGGATATACAGAAAGTTAATCCGGGTTTGTTAGATATTGATGGCTTAAAAAAAATCAGTTGGGAAAATATTTAAAACTGATAAGGGGTTGTTTTTATGAATGTCCAAGTTTTTTCACAGATCATAAAAGTTAATACCTATCGAGATATTCTGTTTTCGATAATCTATATATTAATTGGCCTACTGGTAGTCAGATTAATTTCTTTTCTTCTCGATTATCTGAAAAGAAAGTTAAAAGATAAAATTATTACCCAGGAGATTATTTCAATTATCAAATCAAAAATTATTCCGATAACCTATTTTTTTGCATTTTATCTGGGTATCAATAGATTAATATTAAATGATATTTTAAAAAAGACATTAAATTATACTGGATTATTTTTAACACTTTTCTTTATAGTTACTTTGATTCAAAGACTACTTGTTTTCTTGTTGAGAAAGTACTATGAAAAAACAGGAAGAGACGTCAGTAAAAAACAAATTTTTGATGTACTGGCTCTGTTGATTAAAGTATCTATCTGGTTTATGGCATTTTTAATCGTACTGGATAATCTGGGGATAAAAATTTCTGGTTTTCTGGCCGGTCTGGGAATTGGTGGTGTGGCCATTGCCTTTGCAGCTCAGGCTATACTTGAAGACTTTTTCAGTTATTTTATAATACTATTTGACCAGCCCTTTAAGGTTGGTGATTTTCTGATTGTAGGTGATTTTCTGGGAACAGTTGAGGACATCGGTATCAAAACTACACGCTTTACAAGTTTAAGTGGTGAGCAGATAATATTTCCCAACAGGGATTTGATAAATTCCAGGATTAAGAATTATAAAAAATTGGAAAGAAGGAGAATAAAATTCCAATTTGGTGTGGTTTACCAGACCCCACTGGAAAAAGTAAAGAAGGTTCCCGGGATTGTTAAGGATATAATTGATAATACAGAACTGGTAGATTATGATCGCTGTCATTTTCTGGCTTTCGCTGATTATTCTCTTAAATTTGAAGTAGTCTATTATGTAAATAATCCCGAATATGTTAAATACATGGATGTTAATCAACATATTCACTTTAGAATGAAGGAAGAATTTGAAAAAGAAGATATTAAGTTTGCCTTCCCATCTCAGAGTATTTATATGGCGCAGACTGACTACCTGGAGGGACAAGAAAATGAGGAGATTGTATAAAAGAGGGAGAGAAAAGATTGGCGCTCCACCTGGTTCAGTAATACATACCGGTGATAAAAAAACAGATAAACCCAGGCTAGAGATAACTGAATATAACGAAGTAGAGTTAACAGAAAAACAGCTTGATTTTGATCTGGCCTCTATTTATAACCAGGAGGATGACAAACATATCTCCTGGTTAGATATCAAGGGGGTCCATAATGAAGATTTTATCAGAAAAATAGGCCTGAATTTTAATATACATTCCCTGGTCCTGGAGGATATAGTTAATACAGAACAGCGGCCTAAAATAGATGTCTATGAAAATTACATCTTTTTTGTGCTACCTATTCTGAAATTTGATGATGATAATTCAGAAGTTACGAAAAGACAGGTCAGTATTATTCTGGGGAATAACTATGTAATAACCTTTCAGGACCTGGATGGAGAATTTTCTGCCATTAAAAAAAGGATTAATCTCAATGCAAATATAAGAAAACAGGGTGCAGATTACCTGGCTTATGCCCTGATTGATACTGTTGTTGATGAATATTATCTTTTACTGGAGTCACTGGGTAATAAAATTGAGTCACTGGAAAAAAAGTTAATTGATAATCCGTCCTCTGAATTACTGGAAAAAATTAAATTTTATCGGAATGAAATTTCCATGGTCAGAAAGATGGTACGCCCGATCCGAGAGATAATCAGAACACTACTACGAGTGGAAAGTAATCTTATTACCGATAATGTAACTTTATATTTAAAAGATGTATATGACCATATTCTTGAAATCATTGATTTATCTTCCCTGCTTCATGATATGTTGACAAACTCTCTGGATTTTTATTTATCCAGTCTCAGTAACAGGATGAATGAGGTTATGAAGGTCCTGACCATTATTGCTACTCTTTTTATACCTATAACATTTATAACCGGGTTATATGGTATGAACTTTAAATATATGCCAGGGTTAGAAGACCCTGTAGGTTATTTTCTGGTAATAATCATTATGGTCATTACTGTTCTTCTTTTTCTGGTTTACTTTAAAAAGAAGAAATGGTTTTAAATTTAAGAGTATGAGAGGATGGGGAAAATGAAAGATAAACTTATCTTAAAGACCAGAGAACAGATGGACCTTTTAACAGACCCGTTTGCCCTGGACATTTTACAGGTTATGCATGAAGAAAAAGGAGTAACAAAAGAATGGATAGCCAAAGAACTGGGAGAAAATTTAGATATAATTACAGATTATGTTGAGCGGATGACCACCGCGGGTTTCTTTATTGTAGATAATGATGGAGAAAAGTGTCTTTACCGGATGGCAGCCAGATCTATAGAAGGCGGAAAGTTGCTATTCCAGGATGAGATGGATAAATACTGGATATCTGGATTTGTAAATTATCTGGAAAATAGTTTCCATGATTTTTTTGATTATATGCTGGAAATTGAAGGTGACAGGAGAGATTATCTGGAAAAGAAAGGTTTCAACCGGGAAATTTTTAGTGATTTTTCCACAGTATATTTAACACAGGAAGAATATAATGAATTCTTCAATTATCTGGAAAAGTTTATTTTAGAAAAGAGTGCCGGAGAGAGAAAGAACGATGATAAGTATAAACCCTATAATATGTTTACCTTTCTTTTTCCAAAATTAAGGAATAAAAAAAGCCCATAAAAAAGGCCAGAAAAAAAATGGAGCTGACGATCGGACTTGAACCGATAACCTGCTGATTACAAGTC
>JADQBU010000235.1 GCA_016278435.1 Halanaerobiales bacterium | reverse complement strand
ATTCCGGGTAACCATATTACCAATTTTAATAGTATTATCCTGAAGTTTCTGTCCCAGATTTTTTATAATCTTTATTGCCAGTTTGGGATTTTCCTTGATCACTTTTTCAAAATCCTTTTTTCTGCATACACATATAAAGCTATCTTCCGTAATAACTGCTGTAGAATTGTGTTCATAGTCTTTAAATAAGGCCTCTTCACCGAGAATTTCATCGGTACCCCTGAAACCAATAATTACTTCCTTTCCATCCCTAAAACATTTTGATAACTTGACCCTACCCTCTTTTACCAGGTAAACTGATTCTACAGGATTACCATCATAATATAATATCTCACCTTTTTTTAATAATTTCTTTCTGACAAACCTTAAGAGACCGAGTTTCTCCTCAGGTAATAATCCGTCAAAGAAAGGTAAATCCAGCATACACCTGGCTTTTATCACACTCATCACCTTTTCCCTGGATAAATAGTATTTTGCAACACTCATTATTTATAGCACGAAAATTATGCTACAGGATTTAACATCCAAAAAATTATTATTTCTATTTATATACTACTACAAAATTTATAATTTACCTTCTTAAAACCTCCTTTTTCTAATTATTAACCCAGTTTTTTCTTTAATTGTTTGCCAATTTCTACTGCCTGACATCTGTTTTTCTCCTGTTCCTGAAAACGGGGAGGCAAATGTTCATCTTTAATTTCATCAAGAAAACCATGTTTTTTATAAACACTGCCTACTGCACATTTATGACCAAAACCACAGGTATAACACTGAGAATAACCATCAGTAGCAAAGTCAGCCAGAATTTTCATCTTATTGTGGACCATCATCCTTTTAATATAAGGAACAACAGAAGTTTTATCCTGATCATCCACTCCTATGGCTATTCCGAATTTCCCCTCCAGACAGAATTTACCCTGGTGGCGGAAACTATAAGTTCGTTCTAAACAGGCATGACCCAGAGCATTTATTGTACCATAATAATTGGGTGCTCCAAAAATTATTGCCTCTGCTTCCAGCATCTTATCTCCTATTTCATTCCAGTCATCCTTCTGTTTACATCTATTATCTGAAGCACACCGGGTACAGCCAATACAACCATTAATCTTTTTGCCGGCCAGAGAAATATACTCCCATTCCAGTCCGCTTTCAAGTAGAACTGCTTTTACAACTTCATCTGTTATACCCACAGGCCTTCCACTGGCACTTATTCCCAGAATCAAATTCTATTCCTCCTTCTACTTTAAATTATTATAAATCTAAACTTGAATTTTTCTCTCTTCATCTGCATGTTCCCCTATTATCCAGTAAAGGGCAAGCTTTAATACATAACCCACATTTTTTCCCGCTCAATTTTATAAACATTTGATGGTAGCATTTTTCCTTGTCGACCCGCCAACCTTCTTCGAGTGTATATTTCCCTTTCCAGTCATCCAATGCATTTGCCGGACATATCTCAACACATTTCAGGCATTCGGTACAGTATTTCTCTATATTATTATTCTCCCTCACACTGACTGTAGGTTCAAGCCGGGCAGTAGTGTAAATGGTAGAAAATCTCACCCCGGGGCCATAGCTAGCAGTCAGTACTAAATTATTTATACCAAAACTACCTAAACCAGCAGCCACCGCTATATGCTTATGAGATAGGTCAGCTGCCAGACGTTTATCATCCCCTGTACTGGCAGTGCCGGGTATTCCCAGAGCCAGATATCCTCTGTCCTCTAAAAACAAGTTAATACGAAGGTTAATCCGATTAAGATTTTCATTAACTGTATCATGTTCCAGCACATAGCTGTTTCTTGATTGCGGCAAATTAAGCAAACTACCTTTACTTAACCGGCAGGCCACAGATACTGCACTCTTAGCTCCCGGTAGATAATCTTCAGGGTTATGTCCTTCCGGGAAATCAAGCTGGCTTAAATCAGCTATTCCCACCAGGTCTGCTCCCTGTTTTTTGGCAAATTCTATAACTTCTTCCGTTATAGATGACATATTCTCTCCCCCAAAATCAAAAAGTTATTACTTTATCTTTATCACTCTTAATATATTCAGTTAAAGGTTCCCCCATATATTTTACTTCTATACCCAGTTCCCTTAATTTATCACTGACACCATACTGGTCAGCACAGGCCTGACAGGCCTCTACTTTTATACCCTCTTTCTGAAACTTTATAATCTGTTCCTGCAGGTCTTTATCCTCACTTAAAAGTTTTGAAGACGGACCCCAGATAATAAAACAGATATTATCCCACCAACCCCTTAATTTAGCATTCAATGTATACATAAATACCATCTTTTCTGCAACATCTTTGTCTCCACTGGTCCATACCACTATTAGTCTTTCTTTTCCCATTTTAATCCCCCTCGTATAAGATAAAATTTTTCAAGCCAGCCTATAGGCAAAAACTGGCCATTAATCAAATGCTTACAGTAGGGATTCCGCTTTTTCTGCTTTAAATAATACTTCATCCCCTTCAACACATGCCTCTCCTGTTAGCCGGTATCCTTTGGGGTCATCAACAGTTGAGGCCAGAATTACCTGCATTTTCCCATTATCTTTTATGTTCTGTTGTGTCTCTTCCATCTTATATATACCAAAGACGAGTATGTCCTCTTTTCTAACTTCTTTTACCTTCCCTACAACTATCAAATGTGGGTTCCCTTCTGCAGAAACTGTGGCAATAGGTACAAACGGAGCTTCTTCCACCAGCTGCTTAATTTTTTCTGTGATAACCATTTTTATTCCTCCTTAGAATTTATATTATTTAAAAACATTATAGCACAACTTTAACGTAAACGTCAAATATTGAGTAAAAATTTATATCCCAATTTATAGGTATACTTCCCTGTTAGGGCATTGCGAAGGACAGGTTTCTCTATTACATTCCTGACATTGAGCAAGTATCTCCAGGGCTTTTTGATTTCTTTCCCTGACTTTTTTTAATTTTTCTATCTGTTCTTGTATAGCATTTAGCTGGGTTTCTATGACCTGCCGGCTGTATTTTATCTTTTCTTCTTTTTGATTTTCAGGACCTGGTTGTAAAATTTCTTTTATCTGATCAAGTGAGAAGTCAAGCTCTTTAAACTGTTTAATTACTTCTATTCTATGCAGATCATTTACTGAATATAAACGGAAACCCCCGGAAGTAACCCTGGATGGAGATATCAGCCCAAGTTCTTCATAATATCTTATGGTTCTCTGGCTTACACCTGCTTTTTCACTCAGTTCCCCTATTTGAAATAAATTTTCAGCATTATTATTTACCATAATTCTCACCTCATTTACAGAAATTTAGCCAGGAAAGCCTCGTCCTTTGTTAAAGGGCGGGGATGAATTGGCTATATATTTAAACACTATACTTTAACAATAAACTGAACAAACGTTTGAAATTAAAATGGTATTTTGGTATAATATAAATAAGTACCAAATTAGTAAAATATAACATACGAGGAGGTGATCCCTTTGAATAAAACTTATATTATACCAATACCTGATAAAAAGCAGCAATTAGCAAAAAGACTTGCAAAATATTCCGGCAGAATTTATTCCAAAGTTGTCAGTACTGTCTTTAAACTTAATAAGAGGAAAGATATCTGGTTATCTAAAAACAATATGGAGAAATTAATAAGACTATATGCTGAAGATTTTCCCCTTCATTCCCAGTCAAAACAAGGAATTGTTCAACAATATTATTATAATCTCAAATCTTATTTTAAGTCAATTGGTAATCATCAAAATCCTAAGCCGCCTTATAAGACCAGAAAATATAATAAAGTAATCTTTAAAAAGAGTGCTATTAAGCTAAAAGAGGGAGTTTTAACATTAAAAAATGGTAGAAAAGGTCAGTCTCTAAAGATTAATGTATCAGGGTTAACTAACAAACCTAAATATGCTGAAATTATTTATAACCATTATCAGAGAAAATATCGGGTACATATTGTTGTTGAATTAAGTAATAAAAATATTGAATATGATAATAACAAAGTATTAAGCATTGATGTAGGTCAAATTCATCCCATGACTACTTTTGATGGTAAACAGTTATTAATATTTAATGGCGGTAAACTAAATTCTTTTATCAGGTTTAGGAATAAAGAGCTCTCCAGGCTGCAAAACAAAATGGACTGTTGTATTAAAAAATCTCATCACTGGCATAGACTAAATAAAGCTAAACAGAAACTGCTGTACAAGAGTCGAAAT
>JADQBU010000337.1 GCA_016278435.1 Halanaerobiales bacterium | reverse complement strand
TAAAACAGTTTAATGTAATTCTGGATATCTTCTATCATGGAATTAAAGGTGATTTTCCCCGGATGGAAGATGTTTATACTGATTATATTAATTACCTGGCAGATAAGATCAGAAAAGACCAATCAGAAGGAATAATAAGAAGGGATATAGATCCCAAGGCTGTTGCTTCCTGGATTGGAGGAACACTGGATGGGATCGGTATTCAACTATTACTTAAAAAAGATAAATATCAGGTTAAAGATATTACGTCATCGTTCATGCAAGCTCTGGAGGCCTATCTACAGAATAAATAAACCCGAACTGAAGGAATTGCAATGAGAGAAAGAGTATTTAAATGGCTGGCCGGAAAGGTGATCAGCAAACCTAAAAAATTATTGATATTTACTGCTATAATTACTATAATAATGTTATTATTCGCTGCCAATTTAAATCTGGAATTAAGCTGGGTGGGTATGGCTCCCAAGGGTGACCCCTCAGCAACAGAGTATGAAAAGATATTAGATAAATTTCCTTCGGTCAGTAAGATAGATATTCTGGTTGAGGATAAGGGAGATAATCCAGAGCAGGCTGCCCAGATTGCTGCTGAAAAACTGGTAGATTTAAGCTATGTAAAGAATGTTAACTATAAGATTGATACTGACTTTTTGCTCGACCATGCCCTTTTACTTGCCAGGAAAGATGATGTTAAAAATATTACTCCTTTCCTTGAAGACCCAAATTTAACCGGTTTTATTACAAATATGAATGACCTGTATGAAAAGGAATACAGGGGAAATAGTGGTAATATCCAGGATGATGAGAAGGAACTGGCCCGTACATTAAGGGGACTGCAGTATTTCCTGCAGGCTGCCGATGGTTCTCTGGCCGGGGATCTGTCAGGACAGGAATTTGATGAGGGGGTAACCCGTCTTTTGACAGGTGATCCTTACCTGAGGTCTATCAGGGGGAATTCAATCCTGATGACCGTGCAGCCTACTTTCAGTATGATGAACTATCAGAAACTCAAACCAGGTGTGGATGCAATTGAGGGAGTTTTAAATACGATTGAAAAGGACCATCCCGGATTCAGGTACGGCCTGACCGGGATGCATGTAGTCGGCCGGGATGAGATGGTCAGTACAGAGAAGGATTCAACCCTGGCCATGATTCTGGGTCTGGCTCTGGTGCTAATTATCCTGATCTCTGCTTTCAGGATGTGGACCGCTCCCTTGCTGGCAGCCATTCCTTTGATAGTAGGTATTATCTGGGATATGGGTCTGGCCTGGCTTACAATCGGCAGGTTAAATCTCTTAACTATCTTTACAGCTGCAATCCTTATTGGTCTGGGTATCGATTTTTCAGTCCATATTCTCAGTGGATATACTGAAGCCCGGAGTGATGATTGTTCAGCTGAAGAGGCTGTCCATTATACACTGGAAAAGGTAGGCCCGGGTATCCTGACCGGTGCCCTGACAACAGCGGCAGCTTTTTTTACCCTGGCTATCAGTTCCCTGGGTTTTCTGGTAGAGCTAGGGGTTATCATGGGTATGGGAATCTTGACTACTACCCTGGCAGTATTTCTGATTTTGCCCACACTTTTATACTTAAAGACCGAGAAGTGGGGAGATAAAAAAGTAGAAAAAGGCCGTTATCCAGCGATAGGAGCAGTAGCTGCCTGGACTGGAAAAAGGCGATTTATTGTGCTGGCAGTAGTGTTACTGTTGGTAATGTTTGCTGGCTGGCGGGGAACAAAAACGGAATTTTACCTTAATATAGAGAAGATTGAACCTAAAGGACTGGAATCAATCCAGGTTATGGATGAGATCTCAGAAAAGTTTGGGATGAGTAATGATGCCCTGATGTACACCACTGAAGACCTGGATGAGACCTATCAACTGGCAAAAGAGCTGAAGGATAAACCACGGGTAGATAGCGTTGATACCATCACCGATTATCTTCCACCTGTTTCAATCCAGGAGGAAAGACTCAATAATCTCAGGCAGTTAAATGTTCTTAATGCTGCTCTTCCGGAATACCAGGTAACGGATAAAGAGAAGTTAATCAATGAACTGGAGAGGTTGAATGACAACATAATTGAAATCGGTCAGCTCTCCTTTATGTCGGGAATTGACGGAGTAGTTAATGTAACTGATCGGATTACGGGGACTAAAGAAAATCCGGGCATTCTCCCGAATCTGATAGCTAAAATCAGGGAAGAAAATTATCAGCAGGGAAGATTAATCACTCTGAGCCAGAAATTTTATCAGAGTTTAAAAGAGAAAAGCAGTAGGATGAAGGAAGTACGAAAGGTGACACTGAGTGATGTACCGGAGAGTATCAGAACCCAGTTTGTCAGTGATGATGGTTCTCTGTATCTTTCTTCAGTTCATGCTGCCGGTAACCTCTGGCAGAGGATTAAAGAACCTTTTGGCAAAGAGTTTATCCATATGATGCGGGAAACTGTTCCGGAGGTGACAGGAACACCGGTCTTTATGCGGGTACTATATGACCAGACCAGCCGGGAGGTTACCAGGGTTATTGCCCTGATAAGTGCTACCATCTTTATTTTATTGTTGATTCACTTTAAATCACTGAAAGAGGCTTTTATCGCCTTTATTCCCCTCATAACGGCCCTGATTCTGACGATGGGAACAGTTGAAATAACCGGGATTAATCTAGATATTTTCAGTGTACTGGCCTTTCCTTTGATCATTGGAATTGGGATTGATGATGGGGTTCATGTCATTCACCGCTTAAATATCACTGGTGAAAGCCTGGAGGATGTTTTCAGCAGTGTGGGCCGGGCAATTTTACTGACTTCACTGACCACCATGGCTTCTTTTGGTTCCCTGATGATCGCTAAATACCAGGGGATCTTCAGGCTGGGTTCAACCCTGTTTATCGGTGTTGCTTTCTGTTTTGTGATGACAGTAATTTTGATTCCGGTTTTTCTGGGGAGCCGGAAAGAGTAGGAAGTTAAACAGCTAATATCCTGAAAAAATATTACAAGAAGTAATATAAATGAAAAGGAGGACAAATATATGGAAAGGATACTAAAGACGAAAATCATAATTTTTATAACCTGTTTACTATTTTTAATGATACCAACTATTGCCCAGGGTGCTGACTTAACAGCCCAGGAGATTATTGATAAGACAGAGGCCAATATGGATTACGGCAGTTATCAGGGTCAGGCGGAGATGACCATAAATACTTCCAGTGGTGATAAAAGGGTCCTCAAGATGGAGATGTGGGGGGAGGGTACAGATAAATCAATTATCAAGTATTATTCCCCTTCCCGCATTGAGGGGGTAACCTTTCTTTTCCTCAAGGATGATATCTGGTCCTACTTTCCCCGGACCGGCCGGGTCAGACACCTGGCGGCACATGTTAAGAACCAGTCCATGATGGGGAGTTCCTTTAGCTATGAAGATTTCAGCAGTGAGGCCTTTACTGATTATGAAACTATAATCAAGAGAGAAGAGAAATTTAATGGTGAGGACTGCTATCTAATTGAAGGAGAAGCCAGTAATGATAAGGCTGCCTATCAAAGACTGATTGCCTGGATAACTAAGGAAGGCTTCCGCACATTAAAGGTTAACTACTTTAATGATGGACAGCAGGTCAAGGAGATGCTGGTGACAGAGTATCAGAAGATAAATGGTGATATGAGGCCGAAGACAGTTGTTATGAAAGACTTACTGGAAGATAAAGAGACAACTTTTTCCTATCTGGAAATTAAAAATGGTGTAGATTTTGCTCCCAACTTTTTCCATGAAAGAAATCTGGAACGGATTTCAGCAAGATAGGAGGTGGGATAGATGTCAGGAACTATGTTAAAAGTAATAGTAAAATTATTAGTCATTGGTATCATTTTTTTCATGGTTCTAACTCTGATACCAGATCAAATTCCGGTTCAGGCCCTGGATATCTCTACTGGAGGTAAGATAGATAGTTATCTTGCTATAGAAAATGACGGGGATAACAATCTTTATGATTCACTGACTGAATTTGAGCTGGAGTTGGATGCCGGGAATTTTAATTATGAAGCTCATCTGGATGGAAGTATATTGATGGATGATACAGAACTGGTAGGATTAAGTGAATATGCCCCGGATTTAGATTTTAATTTAAACCAATATTATATAAATTGGTGGTTTGACCACGGGAGTCTTAAAATTGGCAAACAACGAATTGCCTGGGGATCTGGTTACTTTTTCAACCAACAGATGTCATTAATCCTTTCAAGGAAACGA
>JADQBU010000194.1 GCA_016278435.1 Halanaerobiales bacterium | reverse complement strand
TTCATCTGATTTAGATGAGGGTAGAATAGAAATCATAACTAATAAAGATCTGATTGAAAAGGGAATTAAAGGCTTATTTGAAGATTACTTTGGCGTGAGGATACCGAAATAAAGATTTTTTTGTGATTTTAAGGGATAATAAAATACATAAATTAAGTATAAGCAGTGATTGATGAAGAAAGGATAAAGGGAGGAGTGAAATTATTGCTATTAAACAATATTCCAGAAGACGAATGGAAAAGATTGTTTGAGGTTGTGATTAAATTTCGAGATAAAAAATGCTGGAACTGGCTGGCAGATAACATGATTTTTGGTGTAGAAAATATAGAAACCGGAGAAACGGGTTACTGCTCGGTAATGGGTAATTCCGGAATATCATATGGGCTTGCAGTATATAGAGGTCAGGAAGGGATCAAAGCACTTCAGGAACTGATGTCCGGTAAAGGTGAAGAGGACCTTTCTTTTTCTTATAATACACTTCTGGCAATGTTAATGGACAGAGAAGAATTGGATGAAGTAGATTATAATTTAATCAGGAGTTTAAATTTACGGTTCAGAGGAAAGAATAACTGGCCTGCTTTCAGAAGTCATACTCCAAATTATTATCCAGAATTTCTTAAAAGATCAGAGCTAAGGTTTTTAACTACGGTTCTTGAACAGGTATTAATAGTAGCTGAAAAAGTTAAGGGTAATATTGAAAAATATTTTTTTAATGATAAGTATTATATTAGAGTTCCGGAAAAGAAAGATGATGAAATAATCTGGAAGGATGAATTCAGGAGTCCGGAAATCTTTTCAGAAGAAAAACCACAGAGGCTTGAAGTAGATGAATTTACACTGAGGAAAATAAAAAATAACTATCAGAAGACAAACAGGATATTAGCTGTAGACCGCATCTCTTTACCACAGCCGGTTCAGGAAAAAGACGATGAACGTCCCTATTTCCCTTATGTAATATTTTTTGTAGATTATCAATCTGAATTTATATTTCATTTTAATATGGTTCACCCGGCAAATTTGAATAACCAGGTTGTAGAAGAATTAATACGGGTAATTGAAGATAATGAAATGCTTCCGGAAGAAATAATTGTCAGTAAGAATGATATTTTTAATAAATTGAAACTTGTCTGTGAAAGACTGGATATTAATCTTTCTTTAAAGAAAAATTTACCCCTTTTAGACGAGTTGAAGGAAGAATTATTTGGTTTTATGATCTGATAGTTTACGGTCCTGGTGGTTATAGATTCCGTGATTATACAAAAATTGGAGCTCCCCTGAAGATTTTACTGGTTTTTGTAGTGCCGATATTTATCTCGATTTTCTGGGGGATTTAGAGTTAACTTTGTACTAGCGAGCTATATTTAAGCTAAATTTATCTAATACTATTTATTAACTATTTTGCTTTCTTTATGACTTTTGATACGGTATATCTGGAACAAGGGCAGCTTAATGCTGTGTCAAGACTGATATTTAAAAAAGTAATGATTATTTCTATAAGAAATCTGAAAAAATGGAAATTTATGTTGAATTTAACGAACGAATGTATTATAATTAATAAATGAACTACAGTTTTTCAATTTGAATATATAATAATAAGTGGAGGGGAGAATGATGTCTTTTTTTACCTCAAGAGATGAGTTGTTTAAATATTTCAATAAGCATTCATCTGAAAAAAAGGATGAGCTTGATCGTCGTAAAACAAGATCCCCTCTATTAAAATCATATACTATTGAAACGTCTGCTAATAGCGATAGAGAAATATTTATAAAAGAGATAGGTTCTTTTTTTGACATTTCAGAATTAAAAGGGCACATATTGGAATTAGAAAATGATGATGAAAATGAAAAAGAAAGTAATAAACCTATAGGTTGGTTAGAACCTGTATCTGATAGATATTATATTATTTATTCCACTCAGAAATCTGATTATATAAAGAAAATTGTTGAAAAATTAATTAAAGAATCACCATTGCTGGATTCATTATGGCTTGCAGATAGTATGTATTATAGTTTGTTTAATTATATAAAAACTAACTTCTCAGATTATCGTTTTACCAGAATGAAAATGGATTATAATACAGATCTTAAATGGAAACTAGATAAAAAAATAAAGGACCGGGCAGAACCGGGAGAACTGGAAGAAATATTTGAAGATCTGAAAATAAGTGAAACCAATCATGATTTAGTTTTTAGTGAACAGATTAAAGTGATGGATGAACTACTACCTCAATTAAGAGATATGAATCTTTTACATGCTGCAAAATCCATTTCCATGTTGAGAATTCCGGGCAATAGTGGTGGCGGAATTGATATATACAATAATGGTAAGGCTACAAACAGAAGCAGAAGTTTTATTGATTTCAGAAATAATCTTAACTTTATAATAAAGGTTTATAGTAATCTTAATAAACTTATTGAAGAAAAAACCTGGATCAGACAGAAATATTATAATTTCAAAAGCAGTGGTATTACTATCAAAGGTAGCCCTGTTATTATTGACTTTAAAGACGATCTGGATATGAATACATTTAGAAACTTTATAATTAAGATATTTGAAAAACAAAATAGTAAATTTAAATTATGGGGAGAACCAATACAATTATCAGAAAGAAAATTTCATGTATATGGTCTTGATTTACATCTCTGGCAGGAAATCTTTCTTGAATTAACCCCGGGACTTTTTATACTTGTTTTACCAGAAGGTGTATGCGGGAATACAGTAAATAGATTTATAACCAACATTCAGCAGTTTCTTGAACCTGATTTTTTCGTTTATATCGGGGATGAAGAGTATGAAAGCTTTATTGAAGCAAGTATGGAGGAGGGGTTAAAACTATGATTGAAGTCAAGGTGAAACAGAATCCTCTTTTTCAGATGAATCTTTTGTTATGGATGACTCGTCCGGGGCGGGATGAATGGATAAATCCTTATTTTTATAAAAATGGATTTAAACTATTGGTAATTGAACCTGAAACAACCTTACCACCCAGGGTGATAAATTTTTTAAATAAAAATGATTTTGAATTTTTACATAATGCTCGTCCTGAATTTATTTTAGTAAATACAGATATAAACAGATTTATTATTGTAGAATGTAAAAACCAGGGATTTGACATAACTGATAAAAGTAGTCGTGAAACTAAACAGGGAGTTTCATTTTTATGTTACACTGGAAAAATGATTAGTGAAGACTTTGGTCTGGAGGAAAATGATTATAACACGGTGTTAAATTACAATATTATTAAAAACAATTATATTCAGGATTTTGCAGAAGGTTTAATTGATTTGCAGGAAGATATTATTGATAAAGGGTTTGAAGAGAGTAACTCCCCTGGAGTTTCCTATTTTAAGAAAGAAAAGGATTCATTTTATATGATATTCTTTTCCTTTGAAAATGATGATATATGGGAACATTTTAATTTTAATAAAAAAGTGAAAGTGATGAAAGATTTGCAGGAAGCTATAACTCCTACTTTATATTTAATACCCATAGATTCATCAGGTCAAATGGATAAATATGGCTATATTATTTTTCATAAAAGAATTAAGAACAGACTGGGAAGTTTCTTTGGTCAAAATCTATGGAAAGAAGACCAGAATATTCTTGATTTAGAAAGAGATATTCTTGCGAAGGTAATTCCTGTTTGGGATATGTGGAATAATCCAGATACCAAGAGACATGTTAGAAGACAGGCTGATGGTTATATAAAAGACATTTTAAATATTCTGGTTAGAAGTATTAATGGTTTCGATTATGAAAAAATTACAGATGGATATAAATTTACTGATATAAATAGAGAATTATTATTAGAAATCCGGAAAGAGTTTTTGAAAGTTAAAATTAAAAGAGAAAGCGAAAAAATAAAAAAACAACAAATCAGTTTTGAGTTTCCTGATTAATAATATGATAACATGATATCTTTATTGATTCTAAGTTTATCCAGATTATTGATACACTGGAGTATTAAAGATTAAGGAGGATACGTCAATTAAATACAGCAGATAAACTATTCCCTTCTGCATTACATACCCGTTTTTCTCACTCAATTGGCACTTATCATGTTATGAAGCTAATTATTAATCATTTTAAAGGAATTTTATTAGATATGAACAAAGAAATAAATATAAGGGAAAAAAATTTGGCTTTAGCAGCAGCAAGAAGAGTATTGTAAATGATAACCAGGAAATCATTAAAGAGATAGAGAGGCTAATAAAAATGTATGATCTAAGAAATCACATAGAAA
>JADQBU010000301.1 GCA_016278435.1 Halanaerobiales bacterium | reverse complement strand
GGGAACAGGTTATAGTCAGATTGTCCTTCAGAATATGCAGGATTATATCAGAGAGCAGGGGGTAGAAATTAAGTTTGGTGTCCGGGTTAATGAACTCCTGGTGGAAGAGGAAAAGATTACTGGGGTTAAAACGGCCAGCGGCGAAACCATCTCAGCTGAATATGTTCTCAGTGCACCCGGGCGTGAGAATGCGGAATGGTTAAGCCAGGAAGCAAAAAGACTGGGGATTAAGATGTCCATAAACCCGGTTGATATCGGGGTCAGAGTGGAAACTTCAGCAATTATTACAAAAGAGTTGACCGATAATATTTATGAATCGAAATTAATCTATCAGACACCAATCTTTGATGATAAAGTTAGAACCTTTTGTATGTCACCATATGGTGAGGTGGTAAGTGAGAATAATCAGGGGTTAATAACTGTTAATGGACATAGTCATGCTGAGTATAAAACAGAGAATACGAATTTCGCCTTGCTGGTCAGCAAGACATTTACCGAACCCTTCCATGAACCTATAACTTATGGTAAGGATATTGCTAAACTGGCCAATCTACTGGCAGGAGGAGTTCTGGTTCAGAGGCTGGGTGATCTGCTTGATGGTAGGCGTTCAACTCCAACAAGAATCAAGAGAGGTCTGGTTGAGCCGACCTTAAAGAAGGCAACCCCGGGGGATCTAAGTTTGGTTCTCCCTTATAGGCATTTAACTGACCTGATTGAGATGCTGGAAGTTCTCGACAAACTGGCCCCGGGACTTTATTCGCGCGATACCCTGTTATATGGTGTTGAAGTTAAGTTTTATTCTTCCCGGCTGCAGGTAAATGATCATCTGGAAACTAAGATCAGTAATCTCTATACCGGTGGTGATGGAGCTGGAATTACCCGGGGATTAATGCAGGCTTCAGTTTCCGGAGTAGTAATTGCCCAGGATATAGCCAGAAAGATCGGGACTGAAGGTTAATGCCGGGCAGTTGAGGCCGTTAACTGGATGGAAACGATTAAAACCCCTGTAATGGGGTTTTATCTCAGAATAAAAAAATGGTCTGGCTACTGGGATTTGAACCCAGGACCTCAGCGTCCCGAACGCTGCGCGCTACCAAACTGCGCTATAGCCAGATAGTTTAAGATTATAATGCCCTCAATGGGCATTTTTTATTATACCATGGTTAAAATAATAAGTAAAGGGACTTTTTGTGGAAATGGATTTATCTTGTGGTATTGTCACAGTGAAATTATCCTGGTAAAATGTTACTATGAAGGAGAAGGACATTTTGGGCTTGACAGGCAGGCAAAACTATGCTATGCTTTAGTACATTAAAATGGTAAATAACTAAAGAACGGGATGTGATTTTTTATGACCAGGCCTTTATTAAACTCTCCGGAAGGAATGAAGAGTTATCTGTCGGGACCGGCCGGAGAGATTGAGGAGATCAGAAAACAGATAGAAGAAGTCTTTATCCGCTGGGGTTATAAGCCGGTGATAACGCCCACCCTGGAATATTATGATTCACTGCTGGTTGGCATGGGTCAGAGTACCAGGAAAGAATTCTATAAATTAATCGATTATGATGGGAATATCCTGGCTCTAAGACCGGAAATGACAGCACCTATTGCCAGGACAGTTGCTCACCAGACAAACGGGTTTGAACTTCCTTTACGCTTTTCCTATTTTGCTCCTGTTTTTCGTTATGATTCTCCCCAGATGGGAAAGAACAGAGAAATTTTTCAGATGGGGGTGGAGTTTATCGGTGAGGATAACCTGGCCGATGCTGAGGTAATAATAATAGCGATTGAAGCTATAAAAAATGCTGGTATTGAAAATTTCAAACTGGACCTTGGTCATACCGGCTTTATTGCCGGAATCCTGTCTCAATTTGGGCTTAAAGAGCAGGAAAGAATTAAATTCAAATCACTATTAAACCAGAAGGATTTTGTGGGACTAAATGAATATATAAATAGTTTAAAGATTGAGGATGACGGTCTTTTGTTAAAATTACCTCACCTACGGGGTAGTAAAGAGATTTTGCAAGAAGCAGGAGAACTGGTTAAAAATAAAACCTCTCTCAGGGCAGTAGAAGAATTAAAAGAAACATATCAATATCTCTGTGATTATGATGTCGCCGGTTATGTCAACTTTGATCTGGGCTTAAACCGGGGTTTAAACTATTATACCGGTCTGGTATTTGAAGGGTTTACCGAAAAACTGGGATATACAATCTGCGGTGGTGGCAGGTATGATAAACTGCTGGGACAGTATGGAGAAAGGGAGATACCGGCAGTAGGGTTTGCACTGGGTGTGGAACGGATTAGACTGGCTCTAAAGAATGACAATTACAGGTTTACCGGACGGAGTATCGATAAATTAATTATTTATTCTCCGCAGATTTCAGAACAGGTGTTGAGCCTGGTAAAATTCCTGCATAAGCAGGGATATTCCACTAATGTCAGGCAGATAGAGGAAATAAATGAAGGATTGCTCGGGGAAGCAGCGGAGAATAATATCAGGGAAATCATCTCTCTTCTAAAGTATAAAGATGAAGATATAGTTGAAATAATAGAACTGGAGACAGGTAACAAAAGAAAGATAAAGACTGAAGCAGGAAAGGGGTGGGAGATACTTTTATGAAAGAATTAATCACAGCCCTTCCCAAGGGCAGGTTACTGGAACCGGTGATTGGAGTTATGCGTGAAGCCGGGATGATCGAGGGTGATTTAAATATTGAGACAATTTCCCGGAAACTTGTTTTTACCGATGATGTTACCGGTAATTCCTTTCTGCTGGCTAAACCAAAAGATGTACCAGCCTATATCGAACACGGAGCAGCTGATATCGGGATTACCGGTAAAGATGTTATTATGGAGCACGGCAAGAAATTATACGAACTATTTGATCTAGGGGCAGGCTACTGCAAGATGGTAGTGGCCGTACCGGAGAGTTCAGGTATAAAAGGGCTGGATACCATACCGGAACACAGTAGGGTGGCCACATCTTATCCCAATATTACCCAGCAGTTTTTTGCCCGGAAAGGTATTCAGGTTGAAGTGATATATCTAAATGGTTCGGTAGAACTGGCTCCTCTTGTGGGACTGGCTGATTTAATTGTTGATATAACCTCAACCGGGCGCACACTTAAGAAGAATAACCTGATACCGGTAGCAGAAATTATGAATTCTTCTGCCAGGCTTGTAGTTAATAATGTCAGCTATAAAACTAAGTATAAAGAGATAGTGGGTTTACTGAGAAAATTTGAAGAAATGGGGGGTGAATCCCGGGATGGAAAAAATATTTTATCCGGTAGATAAAGAACGGATGGAAGAATTACTGGGATCCCCCTGGCTGGAAATAGAGGAGACTACCCGGCAGGTCAGGGATATTATCCGGGAAGTAAGTGAGTCTGGAGATCAGGCCCTCTATAACTATACAGCCAGATTTGATGGAGTAAAACTGGACAATCTAAAAGTTGGTGATGGAGAGATTAAGACTGCCTATCAGGAAATTGACAGCAGCTTACTGCGGGCAATTAAAAAAGCTGTGAAAAAGATTGCAGCTTATCATCAAAAACAGTTACAGCAGAGCTGGTTTAACTATGATCAGGGAGGGATGACCGGTCAGTTAATTAATCCCCTGGAACGTGTGGGTCTTTATATTCCGGGAGGACGGGCAGCTTATCCCTCGACTGTATTAATGACTGCCTTACCCGCGCGTCTGGCTGGAGTTAAAGAGATTGTAGCTGTATCACCCGCAAATAAAGAGGGAAAGATTCCTGCTCCTACCCTGGTGGCTATGGGAGAAGCAGGTGTTGATGAGATATATAAAATTGGTGGAGCCCAGGCTGTTGCCGCTCTGGCCTGTGGTACTGAAACAATCAAGAAGGTTGACAAGATAGCCGGACCCGGGAATATATATGTAACCCTGGCTAAAAAGTTCCTTTATGGTATGGTCGATATTGATATGCTGGCCGGCCCCAGTGAAGTTTTAATCCTGGCAGATGGTACAGCCAGCAGCAGGTTTATTGCTGCTGACCTCTTATCCCAGGCTGAACATGACCCTTTGGCCCGTTCCATACTGATTACAACTGAACAGAGGCTGATTGAAGAAACTGAAAAAGAACTGGAAAAACAGCTGTCAGTTCTAAGTAGAAAAGATATTGCTGGAGCTTCTCTACAGGACAGGGGCCTTTTGATCAGGGTTGAGAATCTGGAAGTAGGGATGGAACTGGTTAATAGATTTGCTCCAGAACACCTGGAAT
>JADQBU010000227.1 GCA_016278435.1 Halanaerobiales bacterium | reverse complement strand
TTATTAAGAATTGTAAATAATAAAGGTCAGATACTGGTTGATCCCGGAGGCAAAACACCGGGACGTGGGGCCTATATCTGCCCCAATAAGGTATGTCTGGAAAAAGCAAAAAAAGCAAATAAAATATCTAAAGCGCTGAAGACTTCAATATCGGAAGAAATATACAATAATCTAATGGAGGAGATTGGTAATGTTATGAAAGAATAGTTTTCTTTAAAATACTGGAGGTGTATACAATGGGGAAAATTAGAGTTTATGAATTAGCCAGAGAACTGAATATGCAAAGTAAAGATCTGGTTGATACATTACAGGATTTAGGACTTGATGTTACAAGCCATATGAGCACAGTTGATGATGAAACATCTAAAATAGTACGAGGAATGTTCAAGGGAGATAATAAAAATAGTACTAAAAAAGATAGTAAAGAAGATAATGAAGAAAAAATTCAAAATAAAGAGGTTATTTCTATAGAACTACCAATCACTGTTAAAGAATTTGCAGAAAAGATTAATTTTAATGCAAACCAACTTATTCAAGAATTAATCAAATTAGGGGTTATGGCCAATATTAATCAGAATCTGGATGAAGAAACAATAGATTCTCTGATAAATGAACTGGATCTGGAACAAAATATAAATGTGATCAAGGAAGAAGAGGGAGATAAAGATGATAGTAAAAGGGTGGGCCCTGCTGTCAAAGATAAACCTGAAGATCTAAAACTTCGCCCTCCGATTGTAACCGTCATGGGTCATGTTGATCATGGTAAGACTACTCTTCTTGATGTAATCCGGGAAACCAGTGTAGCTGCCAGTGAAGCTGGAGGTATTACTCAGCATATTGGTGCTTACCAGGTTAAGATAAATAATCAAAAAATATCTTTTATTGATACCCCGGGTCATGAGGCATTTACAGCTATGAGGGCCAGGGGAGCACAGATAACCGATATAGTAATTTTGGTGGTTGCTGCTGATGATGGTATTATGCCCCAGACTATTGAAGCCATTAATCATGCCAAGGCGGCCGATATTCCGATTATAGTTGCTATTAATAAAATAGATAAACCAAATGCTGAACCAGATAGAGTAAAACAGGAATTAACTGAACACGGACTTGTACCGGAAGAATGGGGTGGAGATACAATCTGTGTCTCTGTATCTGCATTAAAGAAGACGAATATAGATGAATTGCTGGAGATGGTATTACTGGTTTCTGAAATGGAAGAAATCAAAGCCAATCCTGGCCGTCTGGCCGAGGGTGTAGTTATTGAAGCAGAACTGGACAAAGGACGGGGACCTGTTGCCACAGTACTTGTGAAGAATGGTACTCTAAAAGTAGGTGATTCTTTACTGGCAGGAAACTGCTCTGGTAGAGTACGGGCCATGCTTGATGAAAGCGGTAACCGTATTGACGAAGCTACCCCTTCAACACCGGTAATTGTACTTGGTTTTTCTGATGTGCCTGCTGCCGGTGACTTTGTAGAAGTACTTGCAGATGAGAAACTTGCCCGGGATGTGGCAGAAAAGCGTCAGGAAGAAAAACACCAGCAGGAATTAAATCAGGAAGCCAGGATTTCGCTGGATGATCTTTACAAGCAGATTCAGGAAGGTGGAATCAAGGAATTAAATGTAATTATCAAGGCAGATGTTCAGGGTTCAATTGAAGCATTAAGAGAATCACTTTTAAAAATAGGAACAGAGGAAGTCAGTGTGAATATTATTCATACCGGAGTTGGTGCTATAAATGAAACCGATGTTAATTTAGCAACAGCAGCCAATGCAATAATAATAGGTTTTAATGTTAGACCTGATACCAATGCCCGTAAAACAGCTGAAAAAGAAAAGGTTGATATCAGAACTTACAGGGTAATCTATAAAATTATTGAAGATATCAAAGATGCAATGGCCGGATTACTTGATCCTGAATTAAAAGAAGAAATTATGGGACGGGTCGAAGTCAGGGAAACATTTAAAGTTCCTGATGTTGGCATAATAGCTGGTTCCTATGTCAAGGAAGGTATAGTAAACCGAAATTACAAGGTTAGACTACTCCGGGATGGAGTTGTTATCCATGAAGGTGAAATATCTTCTCTGAAACGTTTTGAGAATGATGCCCGTGAAGTTAAGGAAGGATATGAATGTGGAATTGGAATAGAAGGATATAATGATATCAAGGTAGGAGATGAACTTGAAATATATAGGTATAAGGAGATTAAACGTTCCTTATAGAGGTGAAATATTATGACAAAAAATCGTGCAAGAAGATTAGGAGAACTATTGAAAGAGGAGATTAGTGAAATTCTGCTAAAGGAAGTAAAAGATCCACGTATTGGTTTTGTATCCCTGACAGATGTTGAAGTCTCAGGTGATCTAAGACATGCCAAGGTTTATGTCAGTGTCTTTGGAAAAGAAGAGGAAAAAGAAGAAACTATGGCCGGTCTGGAACAGGCTACAAACTATATCCGTAAACTTGTTGGGGAAAGAATTAAAACCTATCATACACCGGAAATTATTTTCCGGTATGATGATTCAATAGAGCATGGGGTTCACATTTCAAAGTTAATTGATAAAGTCCGACAGAAAGATAAGGAGAGAAAGGATACCTAATGGATTCACTCTCACAGGTAGCTGAAACAATTCGGGAAAAAAATTACTTTGTAATCCTGGGTCATCAGAATCCAGATGGTGATTGTCTGGGTTCTATGGTGGCCCTGCATAATTTATTGAAAAAAATGAAAAAAGAAAGTATCATTGTTCTGGATGAAGAACTGGAAGAAAATTATGAATTTCTCTTTACAGAAAATGAATATTTTTTGTTCGATAAATTAAATAACTATACTGAAATAGACTGGCCAGAGATTAATATTATTGCTCTGGATGCTGGAGACAGGGATAGACTGGGTAAATCAAGTAATCTTATTGAAGATTATTTTCTGTTCAATATTGATCACCATCCCGGTAATCCTGGTTATGGGGATATTAATTATATAAACTCACACTCCTCAGCTGTAGGTGAAATCCTCTATGAAATAGTACAGTTATTAAATATTGAAATTGATAAAAAAATAGGGGTAGGAATAGGAGTTGCTATTATTTCTGATACAGGCTCACTTAGATACCAGAATACAACTGCACATGTCTTCAGGATTATAGCTAATCTTATTGATAACGGAGTAGATATCTACAGTGTTAATAAGAAGTTATATAGTAGCTTTTCCTATAAAACTATCAAGTTAAGAGGAATGGCCCTGGCAAATCTGGAAATTGAGTTTTCAGGTAGAGCTGCCTGGTTATATGTTGACCAGGATATGCTGACTGAGATAGAAGCAGATGTTGAAGATGCAGCTAATATGGTTGACTTTGCCCGTGATATTAAGGGTGTTGAAGTAGGTATATCTTTTATTGAATTAACAGATGGTCGGGTAAAAGTTAGTTTGAGGTCTAAGGAATATGTTCCTGTAAATAAGATTGCCAGGAATTTCGGGGGTGGTGGGCATTCCCGGGCGGCAGGTTGTACAGTCGAGATGAAAATGTCTGATATTATTGAGGGTGTTTTAAAAGAGGTGAAAAGGTTTGTCGATACCTGATGGAATTATTAATTTACTTAAACCTCCTGGTATATCCTCCTTTAAAGCAGTTCATTCTGTCAAAAAGATTATCAATATCAGGAAAGCCGGCCATACCGGTACACTGGATCCTACTGCAGCAGGAGTACTTCCTATCTGTACCGGTAAAGCTACCAGAGTTATTCCCTATCTGGATGATGATATAAAAGAATATCTGGCTGAATTAACACTGGGAATAACCACTGATACTCTGGACCGGGAAGGTAATATAATTAAAAATAATGACGACTGGAGAGCATTAGACAGGGATGAAATCCTGGATGTAATATATGATTTCCAGGGTATAATTGAACAGATACCTCCGATGTTTTCTGCCGTACATCATAAGGGTCAGAGGCTTTACAAACTTGCCAGGGAAGGCAAGAAGGTAGAGAGAGAAGCCCGACGGATTGAAATATTTTCTCTAAATGTAATTGATGTAGATTTACCAGTAATTAGGTTTAGAGTTATGTGCAGCCGGGGTACATATATACGTTCACTGGTCCGTGATATTGGAGAAAAGCTGGATACTGGGGCCTATTTATCATTTTTACTGCGCACCAGGTCAGGCCCATTTTCAATATCTAAATCCTGGACATTTACAGAAATAGAAGATCTAACTGCCAGTAGTAATTATGATTTTATAAGTTCACCGGATAAAAAT
>JADQBU010000253.1 GCA_016278435.1 Halanaerobiales bacterium | reverse complement strand
TTTAAATTTTTAAAAAGTAATTTTGATGAAAAAAATGGTGGATTTGGGACAGCACCTAAGTTTCCTCAACCAGTACAGCTTTTATTTTTATTGAACTACTGGTACCAGGAGAAAGAAGATTTTGCTCTTGAAATGGTAGAAAAAACGCTACAGAAGATGAGGACAGGGGGAATTTATGACCAGTTGGGATACGGTTTTCACCGGTATTCTACAGATCCGCGCTGGATATTACCGCATTTTGAAAAGATGCTTTATGATCAGGCTCAGCTGGCCTATACCTATGTAGAGACCTATCAGGCTACTGGAAATGAATTATATGCCAGAACAACAGAGGAAATTTTTGAATATTGTAATCGAAGATTGACTGCACCTGAAGGTGGTTTTTATTCTGCTGAAGATGCGGATAGTGAAGGAGTTGAAGGAAAATTTTATACCTGGAAAGAGACTGATATTGCCCAATTACTTACCGAAGATGAAGTAGATAGATTCTTAGAATTATATAATATAGAAAAAGAGGGTAATTTCAGGGAAGAAAGTAGCGGACAAATGACAGGATTGAATGTACTCTATATAGATTCTCCAACTAAACTCGCAATGCTCAATGAGTTGAGCGGGAGCCGTAAAAGATTATTTCAGGCAAGAGAAGAGAGGATTTACCCTCATCTTGATGATAAGATTCTGACTGACTGGAATGGGCTGATGATAGCAGGCCTGGCCAGAGCGGGGTGGATATTAAATAATCAGGAATATATTAACAGAGCTGAAAGTGCCTTGAATTTTATTAATAATAATTTATACCAGAAAGATGGCTTTTTATACCACCGTTATCGGGATGGAGAAGTAGCGGTAACGGGTAATCTTGCTGACTATAGTCATCTGATATGGGGTTTAATTGAGCTTTATCAGGCGACCTTCTCAGCTAAATACCTTCAGCAGGCCTTAACACTGAACGATTACTTGTTTGAAAATTTCTGGGATGAAAAGGCAGGAGGTTATTATTTTACTTCAAAGGAAGAGGAGATTACACTTATTAGACAGAAGGAAAGCTATGATGGTGCTGTACCTTCAGGAAATTCAATTGCAATGTGGAATTTAATTAGACTGGCCCATCTAACAGGAAATAATGAATATGAAGAGCGGGCACTGGAATTAGCCCGCTGTTTTACACCTGAGATTGAACAGAGTCCGGTATCCCATCTACAGTTCCTGACCGCAATTTCTTGTCAGATTGCTCCTTTTTATGATGTAGTAATTTCCGGTTTCAGCAGAGACGAAGATGTTCAAGAAATGTTTGAAATCTTACGAGAAAATTATCTCCCACAAAAAGTAGTAATTTTCCGTGAATCAGGTAATTCAGAAAAAATTAAAAGATTGACTCCCTTTCTGGAAGAATATGAGATGGTTAATAACAGGGCTACTGCCTATATCTGCCGGGATTATAGCTGTGATTTACCAGTAAACAACAAGGAAGATATGATAAAACAACTTTTTCAAAGTTAAATAAATATAAAATATTGATAAATAATATCATCCCCCATAGGTTACATCCTGCTTATCATACCATTCCAGAGCTCTGTAAAAATGTTCCGGTTTAAAATCTGGCCAGAGTTCATCAATAATATATATATCTGCATATATAGACTGGGCAGGCAAGAAACCGCTTAAACGCCTACGACCACCCCAGCGTATGATTAAATCGATCCGGGAGATATCATTTGTATTCAACTGACTTATTATCTTATTGTTTTTTATTCTTTCATTCTGTGATAGGTTGCTTAAATCCCATTTCCAGCCATAATTAACCAGAAAATTAATCTTTATTCCACCCTGCCCGAATACCCGGCGCTTACCCGTATATTTAATTAGTTTTTCTGGAAACATCGGGGTTTCTGTATTTCCGGCAACCAGTAATGAGGCATCTTCCTTTGCCAGCATTTCTACTGCATCCACACATGCCTGGCGAAAGGCCTGGGTCTGTATGGTAGGTCTTTTTGTGTTATCCATGGTAAATCCATAAAAAGTTAATTCCTTGACCCCGGTCTCCTTACATAACTTATAAAGCTGTAAGCCGGGAGCTAGTCCGCTGGAATACCCCTTTTCTTTTGATAGTCCATGATTTTCTGCCCAGCGCCTATTTCCATCAGGTATTACTCCAATGTGATCTGGAATTCTCATAATTTACCCCCCTTTAATTTATTATTATTGTCAGAAAAGGGGTAAAAAATAACTATTTTTATAAAATAAATTTTATAAACTTATCAGAAGAGCTCCTTCATCTGCGTAGGTAGCAATAGTTGGTCCCATTTTAGTTATTATTATATGCTTGAAATTATTGACTAAATTTGTAATCTATAATAAAATAGACTTATTTAAAGAGTTGGAAAAAAAGGGGGGGATTAGTTGGATATATTAGGTGTGATTACAGGTTTTGTTATTATTGTTATATTGAATTCGAAGAATATTAATATGACTTTATCATTACTAGCCGGAGCCTTGACCACAGGATTGATATCAGGTTTAAATATTTTCAGACTATTTTTTATATTAACAGGAGCACTTACAGATTCCATGACAATAAGATTGATGGTTATAATTGCTATAATCAGTGGTTTAGGGCGTCTATTACAGAAAAATGGCAGTCTGGATAAGATGATGGGCTATCTCTCAGGTATTGTTAAAAATGGAAGAATATTGAGCTTGCTGGTACCTGCTTTAATTGGAACTTTATCTGTACCAGGTGGAGCCATCTTATCAGCACCTATTGTTGATAAAAGTGGAAATCAAATTAAACTTGACAAAACCAGAAAAACTGCGATCAACATCTTCGGGTTTCATATAGGTTTATTGGTTTATCCACTCTACACACCGACGATTGTAGCCAGTGAACTGGCAGGTATCGGTAAGATGGATATAATTAAATATAACTTCTTAGTTATGTTAGTGGGTTTAACCCTTGCTTATATTGGTTTTTTTCGAAGTCATAATCCATTAATTAAGCCAGAACTTAACAGAGAAAAAAGTAATTATAATATTAAGGATTTTTTCAACGGCATTATGCCCATTCTTGTCATTTTGATACTGTCACTTGTTCTACATATACCTTTTCATTTTTCGGTATTTGCTGGATTATTGATTGGAGCTGCTCAAAATATCGCTGCTGATAATATTTTTAAAGAATATACAGCCAGAATTATTGATTTCTTTAAAGTGAGTGTTAATTACCCTCTGGTCAGTATCATAATTGGAATTATGTTTTTTAAATCTGTAATTGAAGCAAGTGGAGCGATTAATAGTATTACGGATTTATTTATCAGTCATGATTTACCCCTTTCTTTAATGATAGTTATTATTGGTGTAATAACAGGTTATTTAACAGGTTTTAATATTGCTTCAATAGGGATTTTAATACCTCTTTTTGTACCAATAATTAAGGCAGAACCGGTAAATTATATTCATTATATTTCCCTGCTCTTTATTGCCTCTTATTGCGGTTACTTATTATCACCTGTACATCTCTGTCTGGTTCTAACCAAGGAGTTCTTTAAGTCTTCATTTTTCCCTATTTATAAGTATTTACTTATTCCTGTCCTGGCCATGCTTACTGTCAGTTTATTACAGTTGGGAGTATTTAATTTACTAAAATGAACTGTTCGCCCCTGGTATTCATATAATGTATTATAATATGGAACCGGGAGTGAATAGACGTGGATATTCCTATCAACTGGGATTTGCTTAAGCAATTGATACTTGATTATGGAAATAAAATAATTATAGCAATTTCAGTTTTGTTTGTTGCCAGATATTTAATCAATATTATAAAGGGATCATTGGAAGATTTTTTAAAAAAAAGCAAGACGATGCCAGCTCTCAGAACACTGGTTGTGGATCTAATAAATTTTATTCTCTGGGCTTTGACTATTGCTCTGGCTTTGAATATTCTGGGTCTCCGTCAGATATCACTGGCTATTGGAGGTTCAGTTGCCTTTCTGGGTATAGGGATGGCAAAGTCGGTCTCCAGTGTTACAGGTGACTTAATCTCAGGAGTTTTTCTTATAATTGATGATGATTTTAAAATCGGGGCAAAAGTTAAAACAAATGGAGTTTCCGGTATTATTGAAAGCCTGGATATCAGGAAAACGAAGATCAGGGATAGTGATGGCAATGTCTATGTAATACCCAATAAAAAAGTAGATGATAATATATTAATAATTGAAGAATATAGTGATAAAACAGGCGATAAATAAGCTTGACAGTATGCTGGTTTAAA
>JADQBU010000020.1 GCA_016278435.1 Halanaerobiales bacterium | reverse complement strand
TCCTGCCCTCCAGTAATTCTATCGTCTTATTTTGAAAATAATCATATTTATAATTAATATAACTTAAAAGTGATTTAATTCCAGTATTTTTTTTATTATTATGACCACCTTTATTAATCTTATCAGCATCAATCTTTTGCTTATTAACAGAAATACCAGCAATTATTTTTCTAAAATTTAAGTTAGTGATAATCTTTCCGGCTGCAATTCCTGTAGGTATTTTAATAAACCTGTTGAGGTTTTCTGTTGTCAAAAATATATCATAAATTATTCTTTTTACTGTTGACTGACCGGAAAGTGATTCTGAAATTGTTTCCTGTAGCATCTGATTGATTTCATTTTGGTTACTGGCAAGAAAGTTGTTTAATTTAAAAACCAGGTCCTGTAGATTACCATCTACCTTTAATAAAAAATCCGGATTAAAGTATTCAGATGAGAATGTATTTTCAAGTTCCTCAATTAATTCCTGACCATTTTTGGTAGAAGTAAAAGTTAATAATCTATTTTTTATCAATAATATATTTTCTTTAAAATATTTACTGATTTTCTCCCTGTTTTCACTGTAGTAATTTCCCAGAAATGAGGATAGATAAGTTTTAAAACTTATCAAATCGATTATTGGTTCTACCAGTACTTTCTTAATCTTTTGGGTATAATAATTAATATTAATTGATTCAACAATATCTTTAATCACTTTATTTTGACTAAAACCGGAGAATGTATCATACACAATCTTCATAAACACAGGTTTAAGTTTTTCTCTTTTGATTCCATCCGCTAATGACTCTTTATTAATTATATCTCTTTCTACCATTAGACTTAAATTCTGAATAAAATCGAGCCTGGTTCTGACTATAATTCCCCTAAATAACATTTTAACGGCCAGACTATTTGTAATATAACCAGTTATACCTCCCCCCAGAATTTTCAGCAAAAGCTCCATTCAATCACCTCAATCAGCTAAAATAATTAAGCAATATTTATTATTACCTGTTCTAATGCAAATATTATCTCAATATCTCCTTATTTCCCCTGCTTTACTGAGAGCATATTCGGTTGCCAGAGGGCCGACGATTTCCGTAAACAGGGAAGTAAGTAAAATGATATTGAAGATCAGTATATATATATCTGATGCTTCGCCAGGAAGATGGATAAATTCTCGTTGAATAATGTAGGCCAGATCAATAGCCACACCAATCTGGGGCAAAAGTCCTGTTCCAATATACTTCCTGACCTTGGTAGAAGATTTTGATATATTTGCGCCAAGAGTAGCACCTCCGACCTTACCAATTAAACGGGCAACTGTATAGGTCAGGGCAAGTATAATAAAATTAATACTGCTGATATGTATGATATCAATTCTGGTTCCGGCCAGGATAAAGAAGATTGCGTAAATAGGAATTGTCAGGGTTTCAATATCTTCAGCAATATTAAGATTTTTTCTGGGGAAATTGCGGTAGGCGAACCCCACAGTAAGATTTGCAATTAAAGGCGAAAAATCGAGAAAAATTGTTAAAGCTGAAACTCCAAAGACCGTAGCAAGAATCAAAAGTATCTTGTCATATTTAACAAAATAATTACTCATAACCAGTTGTGATAGATAGCCTATAATTAAACCAATTACTATCGCACCGAGTATCTTACCCAGTGGTATCAAAAATAAACCGGTCAATGTTAGGTCCGGTACTTTTAAAATTATAAACCTGGCAATAGGTTTTACGAAACTGAAAATAATCAAAGCCATGGTCTCATCCAGAGCCAGCACTACCATCAAAGTAGCAGACAGCTCTCCCTTGGTACCATATTCTTTTAAAACGAGAACTGTTGCTGCTGGAGCAGTTGCAGTAGCAATTGCACCCAGGATTAGAGCCAGATATAGGGGTTTTCCCAGGGCCAGAACACTTAATGTTACCAGAATAAAAGCTCCAATCGATTCCAATAAGACAATCATTGTAAACTCCAATTCCAGTCTCTGTAACACTTTAATTGAAAGAGAGGTACCAATTGTAAAGGATATAAAAGATACTGCCAGAATAGTAAAGTAACTGAAGGAGTTAATCAAATAACTGTACCAGGCAATAAAATTAGCTGATAAAAATGGTATTTTTTCTAAAATGCTGGCACTGAACAGAACTCCAATTAAAACATACCCTACAACACTTGGTATTTTCAGTTTTTTCGTAACATTATGGACTATAAATGAAGATATTACCAGTAGTCCTATTATATATATAATCCGGTGATCCCTGTGTTGAAGCATCATCCATTTATTTAAATCGACAAGATCAAACATTAAACCCCCTCCTGTTAACTTTTAATATCAATTATACTATCAATCTCCAGAAACTGTTCTTCCCCCCTGTTTTGTAAGAGGATGCTGTAAATAGGTGTTGTCAAGTATTTAATTATTTTTCCTGTCGCTTCCTGATAGGTACCATCTTTATAATAAATTATCTTTACAGGTAAGTTTTGTTCAATAGATTTTTTCAGCAGGTAGTTTAACCTTTCTATTTCCTGTTCATCCAGAATAGGTTTTTCCCTGTACTCCTCTCCTTTTTTTAACCTTCTCAGTTTCTTTTTGTGTTCGACCAGCATAAGAGAGTTCCATTTGATATTTCCCCTGTCTTTAATATACAAAAAAACCTCTCCTTTCGAACGGATGTACCATATATTTTATCGTACATCAGTTCGCTTTGCAAGTCCAGAAAAGTCAGGTAGTAATATCATTTTCTTCATATTCTGGAGATGAGGGAATAAATATATTATTTTCCTCCTTTTGCTCAGTTTCTTTCTCTTTTTCTTTTTCCTCTTCTATATCTTCCTCTGTTTCTTTCTTGAATTTTTTTACTTCCTCTAAAACTTTTTCTTTCTCATCTGCCTCCAGTAAAAGGCAGATCCTGTCAAGTTTCTCAGCAATAGTATTAAAACCCTCTGATACCTTTCTTTCCAGTTCAGACAGTCTGTAGACTGATTCTTTATAATTACTATCTGTTCTACCCCCCTGGAAAATACGCTGCCTCACTTCTGTTTCCAGATGAATAACAATTTTATCGATAAGTTTATCTATTCTACCTCTGGTATTAAAAAGTTTAATTAAAATTTTCATGATAACTGAGCAGATAATACCAAAAATAATCGCAATTAAAAAAGCTCTAAACTGGGTGGATAGGGTCTCGATTAAATACTGAATACTTTCAAATCCTTCAAAATTTCGACCCAGAATAAAAACAGCGATCATAAAAACTGCTCCCAGAAAACCAAGTAATACATAGAGAAGTACTGTATTTTCTATGTATTTAATACCTCGCATCAATTTGCTTTTATCCTGCTCTAATCTGGTTTCAACTAAAGAGCGTGTATTTACACTCTGACCAGAATAACTCAGTATTTTCTCATAGTCTGCAGTCAAAATAGTTAAAAAATCACCGGATTTAAAATTTTTCCGCTCCAGTTTCTTTTTCATCTTGAAAAATACCCAGTTTGCTTTAAACAAAAATAATATTTCAAAAAGCATAAAGATAAAAATAGTTAATAGATAAAAGCTTAATAGTCTATGGGCTTCATAAAATTCAGCAATTCCCATAAAAGATCACATCCCTGGAATTATATAAAAAACACTCACTATTAAAATATTCCACAAAAAAGCCCGAATCCCTGCTATTCAAGTTCCTTTATAAAGGAAGCTATCCTTTTTATACCTTCAATAATATTTTTGCGTGAAGTAACATATGATAATCGGAAACTAGAGTCCCGGCCAAAGGCAATCCCGGGAACAACAGCAACATTAACTGCTTCCAGCAATTTATCGGCCAGAACCAGTGAACCATCAATAATATCTCCCCTGTATTTTTTTCCAATAATATCGTCAATAGCTACCAGAATATAGAATGCACCTCCGGGCATTTGACAGTTCAAACCTGTAATAGATTTGAGTCCATCATACATGAGTAGTCGTCTTCTGGAAAACTCCTTTACCATCTTCTCCCTGGCTTCCCTGGCCATTTCTTTTTTCTGTAGAGCAGTTATACTGGCATACTGGGCAATAGAATTTGGATTTGATGTTGAATGGCTCTGGTAATTGGACATACCCTTAACTATCTCCTCAGAAGCTGCTGCAAAACCTATCCTCCAGCCGGTCATGGCATAAGCTTTTGACATACCATTTATAACGACTGTCTGTTCTTTTATTTCCTTGCCCAGGGAAGCGATACTTATATGCCTGTTGTCATCATAGACAATATATTCATAAATCTCATCTGAAATAACAATTATATTATTCTTTA
>JADQBU010000109.1 GCA_016278435.1 Halanaerobiales bacterium | reverse complement strand
ATTTTAATCTGCCCGGATTATAGAAATTAGAGTTTCCACAAGTTCGGGGTCGAACTGAGTACCAGCACGTACTTCAAGTTCCCTTAAGGCCTCTTCTTGACTTACTGCCTCTTTATAAGGCCTCCCGTGTGTCATCACATCATAAGCATCGACAATCGATATTATTCGCGACAGGATAGGTATTCCCATCTTGCTCAAACCATGGGGATAACCCTTTCCATCCCAGCGCTCGTGATGGTAGAGTATTTCATCAGCTACCTGGCTTAAATCTGAGCAAGATTCAGCTATCCGGTAACCTATTTCAGTATGTTTTTTCATTTTTTCCCATTCTTCCTCGGTCAACTTCTCTGATTTAAGTAAAACATTATCCGGTATCGCCACTTTACCTATATCATGCAGGCGTGATAATAAAATAAGCTTATTTAACTGGTCTTCATTGAACTGGAGCCTTGTTCCCATTTTTAAAGCAAGATCCTTTACTCGCATAGCATGTTCTTCAGTTTCATAATGACTTTCCCTTAAAGTTTCTTCCAGGGAACGGATAATTGAATTTCTGACACTCTGGCCTTCAATCAATTTCTTGCTGTACATCCTGTTTTCTGCTTCCCTGATAATATCATGTATATCAGTTGTTTGTTCATTTTTGGTAGCAATTCCAAAAGTTATACTCAGGGTTCCCTTTTTACTCTCATGTTTATCACAGGTAGTTTTAATTCTTGCCGCAATTTTCACAGCAGTATCATAATCTGTCTTAGGCAGTAAAATTACAAATTCATCTCCACCCCATCGGGCAATAATATCTTCATCCCGGGAGTTACTCCTCAAAATCTCCCCTACCTGTTCCAGCATTTTATCACCTTCATAATGGCCAAAAGCATCATTAATCAGCTTCAATCCGTTTAAATCACCCATAATAATACTGAGTGGTAGCTGTCTTTCCGTATCAAGTCTATGTAGAGATTCCTCGAAAAAGTTTCGGTTATATAGACCGGTAGTCTGGTCATGAAAACCCAGATATCTAATTCTTTTTTCTGCCTGTTTCCTCTCAGTTATATCCAGAAAGGAAGCAACAGTTTTATTTGAATCGGGAATTAATGAAGCAGTAGCCAGTATATTCTTAATATTTCCTTCTTTATCACGCAGTTGAAATTCATAATTATTGGAAATAAACCCGGCTAGACCTTTTTTTCTTCTCATATAATGATATCTCAATATCATCTGTAGTTCTTCTTTTTTAGCAATAAAATTAGTAAAACTCATCTTGCCTTCTATCTCATCTTTTTTATACCCAGTTAGTTTTTCCGCTTCTCTATTAATCAGAGATATTATTTTATTCTCCTCTATAATCAACATTGCTGTTCCTGTATTTTCAAATACACTATGGTACATTTTCTGACTTTCCCTAAGCTTCCCCATAGTCTTTTTAATATCACTTATATCACGAAATACCATTACAACTCCCAGGATCTTCCCATCACTTTGTTTAATGGGAGCAGCTGAATCTGCTATTGGATATCTGGCACCATCTTTAGAAATTAATACTGTATGGTTTGCCAGGCCCTGAATACCACCGGTTTCAAGCACCTTTTCTATCGGATTTTCAACCAGATGCCCTGTGTATTCATTTCTATATTAAATATTTCATTTATATACTTATCACGAGCCTCCTCCTGCTTCCAGCCGGTTAAATTCTGTGCTACCCTGTTGATCGTTCGAATATACCCATTATTATCTGTAACTATTACTCCATCACCAATACTGTTTAATGTGGTTTTTAGATACTTATTACTATTGATCAATTGCTCCTTCTGATTACGTAGTTGGTCAAACATCTTACCCATAACAATCATTATAAAAAATAATAATAGCAGATTGGACAAGAGGTCATGTCTCAAGATAAAACCCGTATTCAGGTAATAGTTTGTAACAAGCACCAGAGAGCACCAGCCGGTGAGAATTATTCTATTTTTATTATGAAAAACATAGGTAATAAAGATAATCAAGGTAAAAGCTAATAATTCAGTAACCGGATGTGAAAGAAAATATGCAACAATGGTAAACAAAATAATTGCTGCCCATATGACTGGTCTTATTTTATCCCTATCCATTTTCTTCACCTCTGTAAAATAAAAAAATCCTTAAAATATAGATGTCTACTTATTTATCTTCAACAAACATCCTATTCTTCCTCTATAAAACTCTATAAATATACATTATTAATAAAATATTAACAGATACTTAGAGATCTTACAGAAAAAACCAGTAAGCCCCTATTTACAAAAGTAGGGATTTTTATATTGCAACTAATAATATCTTTCGTGACATGTATTTGCACAATTATTTCACCACCCTGCTACTCCCCCCCGGACAGCTCGAACCTAACTTTAACCTCTGTACCCTTGCCCAGGCAGGAATTAATATCAAATTTACCACCGGTCTGTCTGCTTCTTACTTCCATATTATTCAGACCATTACCCCTTGCTATTTCAGACTTGATAAATCCCTGACCGTAATCTCTGACTACAAGCAACACTTCATTACCGGTTTTTTTCAGATTTATTTCAACTTTGTCAGCCCCGGCATGTTTCTGAACATTCCCCAGTGCTTCCTGTACAATCCTGTAAATCGCTAATTGCTGGTCTGGAGATAAATCTTTTATCTCATCCAGGTCTTTCTCTACCTCAATCTGCTGTAGTTCAGCAAATAAATCACAGTAAGCCGTGAGGGTTTCCTTAAGGCTGCTTTTCTCTAGTATTGCAGGTTTCAGTTCCTTAATCATATGCTTTAATTCTATCAGTGTGTTTTCAGCCGTTTTATCCAGGTGGTCTACTATTTCCGTCACTTTTTCATCATTAAGGTTCATATTCTCTAACTGCCGGCGCAGGGAACCTATCCCAAAGGTAATCCCGTGTATTCCCTGTGATATTGAATCGTGAAGCTCCCGGGCTATCGTATTCCTCTCCTGTGCCTGTAGTAAGTCTTCCGTAGCTTCTCTCAGTACATTATCTTTCCGGGCCAGTTCCTCCAGATATTTATTCTCCATTTTTAAAGCTCTCATCTTCCAGTTGTAATACTCTACGGCAGCCACAGTGATACCGAAAATACAGCCAAACAAAACTCCCCAGATCATCCTGTTCTGCAATATACTATAAAAATTATCAGTAAAACGAGAAATTACAATACCCGTAATAATTAAGGTCATAAATAGTACAGCAATAAAGCTGATAATTGACCTCCAGAGACGGCTCTTTATTCCCTGTTTTTTTAACCAGTCAAGCAGAAAACTACCTGTGATACCAGCCAGCCCGGAAATTAAACCACAATAGAAAGGGAGAGTAAATACTATTTTACCCTGACTCTCACCATTTAAAAGAATAATAACCAGAACCACCAGACCAAAAAAGAGGCCAAACAGACTGCTCAAACCAAAGCTTTTTAGATAACTTTTATGAGCATTTAAATTATCTTTATTTTTCATTAATATCACCCCTTTAGATTAAACCATTTTTCATTGCAAATATAGCGGCCTGGGTCCGGCTGTTAACATCTAATTTAGCCAGAATGTTGGAAACATGTGTTTTGACGGTCTTCTCACTTATCACCAGTTCACCGGCAATCTCTTTATTTCCCAGGCCCCTACCCAGTAAAGTTAATACTTCCTGCTCCCTGTCAGTTAAAGGCTCAGGTAAGTCTGGCTCCTTGACCCGATTCCCACCGGAAATCCTATCCAGGAGTTTCTGTGCTACCTCCGATCCATAATAGTTGCCTCCGGCCTGAACTGCATTGATGGCAGCAACTAATTCATCTGGTTTTATATCTTTTAATACATAGCCATTGGCCCCGGCCTGTAAGGCCTTATATACTTTATCCCAGCTGTCAAAACTCGTTAGAACAAGCACCTTGACCTCCGTCCAGTTTTTTCTTATTTCAGATGTGGTTTTCACTCCATCCATTTCCGGCATCTGTAAGTCCATTAGAACAACATCTATCTTAACTTCACTATCAAGTTTTTCCAGGGCCTCTCTACCGTTACTGGCCTCTCCTACAAGTTCAATTCCCACCACATCATCGAGATAAAGCCGGATGCCCTGACGGAAAAAAAGATGATCATCTACTATTAAAAGCTTAACCGGGTTATCAGACATATTATCTCCCCTTATTTCTTTGATATTTTCATTATATCAATTACTTATAACATTTTCAGTTAATTATGCACCTTTTTCTTTTCCCATTTTACAGAAATTTAACCAAGAAAGCCCCGTTTATAAATAGGTGGGGATGAATTGGCTATGTAT
>JADQBU010000274.1 GCA_016278435.1 Halanaerobiales bacterium | reverse complement strand
GTATAATTTGATAAGTAAAAATAATTTTTCCTCATAATTAAGCAGGCTATTAAGTTTACTTACTTCTTTTTTTATCTCAAGTTCCAGACTGCAAAAATACTCAAACTTGTTAAATAAATACCCGGAAATATTTTCCGGGTATATTCTGTAAAGGTAAGTCTTGACAAATTCTCTCTCTTCATTAGATAATCTATTATCTTCTGTTGCTAACATTGCATAAACTTTCATGACTCCGATTAACAAATCGGTTTCAAAATTATATTCAATCATAGTTTAATTCTCTCCAATTATATTTAATATAATTTAAAATACTTATTAATATATAATATATAATTAAGGAAAGAAAAAATTATTCCTTCATATTTTTTGTTTTTTTTAAATCAAGCCCAGTAACCTCGGCAGAAAATGTACGATCCCCGGGAAATAGGCTATTATTAATAATACAACAACAGATGCTCCGATATAAGGCCATATCTCACTGATGATTTTTTCTACTTTTATTACACCAGTACTGGAAGCAGCAAAAAGGCAGACACCCAGAGGTGGAGTAATTAACCCTATATTAACCGCCAGAATCATTAAAGTCCCAAAGTGAATAGGATCAAATCCAATTAATTGCATGGCTGCTGTTAATGTTGGACCAAGTAATACCACAGTGGCAGTCGTCTCCAGCCAGGTCCCTACAAAAAGCAGGAAAACTAATACAAGCAGGATTACAATATTGGGGTTTCTGCTTATCGAAAAAAGTAAATTTATTAAAGCAATATGTGCCTGTGATCTACTCAAAACCCAGCCCAGAATTGATGCTGAACCCATAATCATTAAGAGTGAAGTATACTGATAGGTAGCATTTTTAAATATCAGATAAAAATCTCTAAAATTAAGTTTTCGATAAACAAAGACACCGATAACGAAAGCATATAGAGATGCAATAGCAGCAGCTTCTGTAGGAGTCGTTATTCCAAATAAAATCCCACCAAGGATAATAAGAGGCATAATCAAAGCCAATATGGCATCCTTAAAGGTAATAAATAACTTTTTTGAAGTAAATTCAATCTCCTGTTTGGGAAAGTTTCGCTTCTTCCCCTGAAAAAAGACAACGATACCCTGAATCAATCCGATCAATAGGCCCGGTATTATTGCTGCTGCAAATAATGCAGCAATTGATGTACTTGTTATAGCTCCATATACTACAATAATAATGCTGGGAGGAATAATTGGACCTACAATAGAGGAAGCTGCAGTTATTGCAGCGGCATAACCTCTGGTATATCCAGCCTCTTCCATACTGGGAATAAATATTGTCCCCAGAGCAGCAACATCAGATACCGCAGCACCTGTAATCCCGGCAAAAATTAAACTTGCTACTATATTAACATAAGCAAGGCCCCCACGGAATCTCCCCACTAAAAAATTGGCAAAGTCGATTAATCTCTTGGTTACTTCAGAGCGGTTCATAGCCTCTCCCGCTACCATAAAAAAGGGAATTGCCATTAATACAAAACTATTCATTCCAGCAAAAAATTTATTGGGAATAATAATCAGGGGATAACCACTACTTATAACCCAGATTGAAGCAGTTACTCCTATTGAAAAGGCTACAGGCAGCCCTACAAACATAAATATTATTAATAATAAAAAATAAAATAATAGTTCCATAATAACCCCCCCTTAATCTAGTCAAGCTTTGATATTATTTTATCGTCCGATTTATATTTTGCGCCAAATATTGTCAGGAAAAATAGCAAAAATGCTCCGATCGGTATCGAAATATATACCCAGAAATATTTGATTCCACTTGCCGGTGAAACCATATTCAAACCCATTTTAGCAAATATAATCCCATAGTAAAATAAAATTCCATTAAACCCAAGTATTAAGATGGTTCTGATCAGGGTAAAAACTTGCTGTAATTTTTTGGGTAGTTTATCGGTAATAAATGAAATGGAGATAATATATCCACGTAAATAAGCAATATTGGCTCCTACTAAAACACCCCATATCATAACAAAACGAGAGATTTCTTCTGTCCACTGCAGGGAGTCATTAAGAATATATCTGGTAAACACCTGTAACCAGATCGTAATTAATAGTGTTGTCAAAACACCAAAACTAAACCACTCGATTGCTTTTTCCAGATATTTTATAATTTTATGCAAAATACTCCACCTCCCTCAAATAATTTTTATAATATGCTTAATCATAAGAAAACTTGATATCTTGGATTTAATCTTCCATAAAATAATGTATAATTTCCTAAATATCAAAAGAAGGGAGGAGGACAAAACTCTCCCCTCCCTTCTGCTTTTTAATGTTTATTTTTTATTTTACATATCCCATATCTTTTTCAGCCTGAGCAGAAGCTGCCAGCATTTCATCAACTAATTCGTCTCCAACCTGTTCCCGGATAAATTTAAGAACTGGTTTCTGTGCGGCTTCTCTGAAAGCGTTGATCTCTTCACCGGTCGGGTCATATATTTCCATACCATGGTTTCTGAAGTCTTCCATCAAGGTTGATCTTAGAACCCTGGTCTGGCGGGTTGCTGCATCCTGAGCCTGGATGGCACCTTCTTTAATAATCTCCTGGTATACAGCCGGTAAGCCATTAAACCATTTGGCGTTAACCGGGAATATATGCAGGGAGAATACATGACGGTCAAGAGTTAAATATTTCTGAACTTCCTGCAGCCGTCCGAGGTCGATTGTAGGAATGGCGTTTTCCTGGCCGTCTACAACATTCAGCTGTAAAGCATTATAAAGCTCGGTCCAGGCAATGGGTGTAGGATTGGCACCAAGGGCCTTTACCATTTCCATATGAGCAGGAATCTGCATTGTTCTGATTTTTAACCCTTTCATGTCTGCCGGTGAATGGATGGGACGCTTGTTATTGGTAAAGCATCTGAATCCACCATTATCCCAGACAGTTAAGACCTTAAGGCCGGTTTCTTCTTCCAGCATTCCCCAGAGTTTTTCGCCGAAGGGGCGGTCAACATCAAGTACATAAAGGGCGTGGTCAACTGACCGGAAAAGATAAGGAATAGCTGTAACCTGAACTTTTCCAAAATAAGGTGCAATATGACCTTCAGCTACAGACATAGCTCCCTGAATAACATTCATCTGTACCTGCTGCGGCATTTCAGCTGAGTCTCCCAGCTGTCCACCCGGGGAAATTTCGACAGTAATCTTGCCATTAGATTCGCGTTCTACATAATCTTTAAAGGCAAGAGCAGCTGCCTGTACATAATTTGTGGGATCCGGCGGCTCCGGATGAGCGATTGCCATTTCAACCGGTTTGGCATTATCAAGAGCTTCCTGACGATAATCAGCAGCCAGTACTCCCATGGAAAATAGGACGAGAAAAACTAAACTCAAAATTAATATTTTTTTCATAAATGAAATCCTCCTTTTAATTTTTAAAATAATATGAAAAAACTATATTTTTATGTCTAAACCTCTTTTTTAATCCCCCTTTCCCTAAGTAATATAAAAATCTGTATTATGACATTTGTCCTCATTTATTATATTACAATTTTACTCTTAAATTAAAATAAAGTCAAGAATAACCGTTATTTCAATGTTAACAGGGTTTTAGAACCCTGTAAAAGCCTTGTTTAATATTTTTTCCAGATCTTTCAATTTAACATTTCTGGGGTTTGTATTCAGAAGGCGTTTAATGGTAAAAGCCTCCCCGGCTACAATATCGACCATACCCTGGTCAGCATCTACCTCAGCCAGAGTAGTGGGGATACCTACATCTTCTGTTAATAATTTAACTGCAACAAATGCCCTCCTGGCTGCATCCCTTTCCGATAAACCATCAATATTCTCACCCAGTGCCTCAGCCACCCGGGCAAATTTCTCGGTATTACTTACACAGTTAAATTCCATAACATATGGTAATAAAACTGCATTGGCAATCCCATGTGGTACACCAAAATGAGCTCCAACGGGTAAAGCCAGAGCATGAACAGCACCCAGACCGGCATTATTAAAAGCCATACCACCCATCAAGCTGGCCATAGCCAGTTCATGCCGTGCATTTAAGTCATTTCCATAACCTACTGCCTTCCGTAGATTACGGCCTATTAATCTTATTCCCTGCAAAGCCAGGGCATCGGTCATTTCACTGGCATTACTGGCAACATAAGCTTCAATCAGATGAGTTAAGGCATCAATACCTGTATAGGCAGTGATAAAAGGCGGCAGTGATTTTGTCATCTGGGGGTCAATAATTGCTACATCAGGAAGAAGATGCTTACTGACAAGTCCCTTTTTGCTCTGCTC
>JADQBU010000344.1 GCA_016278435.1 Halanaerobiales bacterium | reverse complement strand
CAGTTCCCGGGCCAGGTTAAAGAGTTTTTCCCGGTTAGCCCTCTCTATCATTAAACCCTCTTTTTTATAGGTGGTAAACATCTTCAGACTATTTATCCCGGCTTCCCTGAGAAGTTTTAAATCATCTTTAATCTCCGGATAGAGGCTAGAGACGGTCTGGTGCAGTGAGTAATCAATCACAGTTTCTCCATCAGCTTTCTTACACCTGTCCTGAAAGGTATCGACCAGTGATATATCTTCTTTTTGATCGGCATAATCTATAAAAGTGGTTACTCCACCCATAGCAGCAGACCGGGAACCGGTAAAAAAATCATCTGCCGTTGTACTATTCCTAGATTTCATATAATAATGGGTATGAGCATCTATAATTCCCGGCAAAATATAATTACCTCCTGCATCTACAACCTCATACCCTGCCGGTAAGTCTACAGAATTAGTTCCAGCTCTGACCTCTTTAATTTTTTCACCTTCAATTAATATATCCTTTTCGATAATACCTTCAGCAGTCACCAGGCTGCCGTTTTTTATTAGCAGGCTCATGATTTCGCCCCCTTCCATTCATTCACCTATTAATCTTACAATTTAATCTTACAATATTTGAAAATTCCCATAGAAAATAGCCGAGTTATTAATAGTCACCTTCTGTGAACCTCACTATCTAAATTAAAATTTAGATGGAGTTTTCTTGGTTATTTTAGATAAATTTGAAAAGGTCAGCGGTCACCTAAAAGTTTGGTGGGGTTATAGCAGAGACAAAAACTAGTTCCTCTTCACCGATGTTTTTAATTTTATGCGGGATACTGGCTACATAATATATGCTGTCCCCGGCATCCAGCACATGGAACTGATCACCAACCTGAATCTCCATCTTCCCCCTAATAACCAGTGTACATTCTTCACCCTGATGGGGCATGGGGGTTTCCAGCGTAGAAGATCCCGGTTCCAGCCTGGCTTCGATCATTTCAATCTTATGGGTCAAATCTGGTGATATTAAATCAAATGAAATATGGGAACCAGGGAGCTGCAGCCTCCGTCTCTCTCCCCTTCTAACAACAGAATTATGTTTGTCATCATCAAGAAGAAAATAAAACATAGGTACACCCAGAGCCTTTGATATTTCTCTGAGTGCTGTTATAGATGGTTCAGCCAGTCCTCTCTCCACCTGGCTTAAGTAACTTGAAGTTTTCCCAATCTTATCAGCCAGACAGGCTAAACTCATATCCTGGGACTGCCTTATCTTGCGTATTTTCTTACCCATCTTTTTATTATCATGCATCTAGTCTAAAACTCCCTTCGCCTTAAATAATCTCTCTAAATTCTCTATATCAGGTCTGATCGTCAGTGGCTCTTCCACTGCCCGGCGGGCATTCTTAATATCTTTGAGCCCATTCCCGGTTATCACAGCTAAAACCAGGTCATCTTTTTTGATAAGACCCCTTTTCACCATTTTTTTTAATCCAGCCAGACCGGCAGCACCAGCCGGCTCCCCAAAAACCCCGGTGATGCGGGCCAGTAATTTCATCATCTCCAGTATCTCATCATCACTTACATTTACCATCTCACCCCGAGAATCTTTAATTGCATTAATAGCTTTTCTATAATTCCTGGGCTTGCCAACTGCAATACTATCTGCAAGGGTATCCTCACCGGTTACTTCCAGCGGTTCACCACTATAGAATGACCTGGTAATAGGAGCACAACCATCAGCCTGAACTCCCAGCAATCTGGGAATTTTATCAATAAAACCGATCTGTTTCAGATCATATAGACCTTTCCAGGCTCCGGCAATTGTACAGCCATCACCTACTGAAAATACCAGCCAGTCGGGTAATTGCCAGTTTAACTGTTCGGCAATCTCCAGGGAAACCGTTTTCTTCCCTTCAACCAGATAGGGATTGATAGCAGCATTTCTGTTATACCAGTCCCATTTTTTAATCGCTGCATCGGATAGATAGTATGCTTCCTCATAAGACCCCTGAACAGAGACCACAACAGCACCATATATCAAAAGCTGAGTTAACTTACCAGCAGGGGCTCTGTCGGGTACAAAAATTACAGCCTTCATCTTCCCCCCCATGGAGGCAATATTACCGGCCAGAGATGAAGCTGCATTGCCTGTAGAAGAACAGCAGACGGTGGCTGCACCTGCTTCCTGGGCTTTGACAACTGCCAGGGCTGAAGCCCTGTCTTTAAGAGAAGCAGTTGGGTTTAGACCATCATCTTTAATCAGTATTTCCTCTAAACCCAGTTTGCCGGCAAGAACCTTATTCTTATAAATAGGTGTACCCCCTACCCTTAAGCCGGGCCTGGGTGTTCCAGGGTCTATGGGTAATAGAGGTAGATAGCGCCAGATACCTGCTTCCTGATTTTTCTCCAGCTCCTCTTTTGACCAGGAATTTTTGATTTTCTCATAGTCATAGATTACATCCAGGATACCCTGTTCCTTACAATCCGGACAGAGGTATCTATCAGGTTCAGGTTTCAATTCCTTTCCACAATTAGTACAGCGTAGATTTTTTACATATTCCATCTCTTTTCTCCTTCCCTGAAAATTAAGTATATTAATCTTTATAGCTGATCCACTAGCCCGGTCCTGGCATTAAATTCCTGGATTAATCTATCTATTTTATCTCCCATTTTATGAATCTCTCTCCAGTAATTCTGATAATCATACCACTGGGCATTTAATTCTTCCAGCTCTTTACCCTGCTGTTCGATCCAGGTATAATATTTTAAATTATGGATTCTCTTGCGATCATAATGACCAAGCTCTTCTACATAATCTATCGACTGTCCCAGAACAGCCTGATGGTAATGAGCAGCAGCATCCTGTTCTTTATAATTTCCATATTTATCTGCCAGTTCTCTCAATCTTGATTGATAGAGCTCCATAGAATCTGTAAAAACTGTAAGCACAATATCATTTTTACCCAGTTCATAGTATCTGGCAAATTTAATTGCTGCTAACATATTGGCCGCCCCGGAAATACCCAGTAATGATAATTTATCCAGCACTTCTTCACCAACACCCTGTTCCTTTAAATATTCCTGCCCGGCAGGCTCATTAAATAGCCTGATAAGCTTCATAGTATCATGATCATCGACTCCGATTACCATATCAGTATTTCTAACATTATGTATCCAGGGCACATGCTTATCACCAATTCCTTCGATACGGTGGGCTCCATAGCCATTATTTAATAACGTTGGACATTGTAGAGCCTCTCCCACTGCTATCTTACTTGTAGGAAATACCTCTTTTAAATAATCACCCGCGCCCAGGGTTCCTGCTGAACCTGACGTTAAGGCTACACCCGAATATCTATCTTTATCACTCATAACTTTATCCAGTACTTCCGCCAGAGCCGGGCCTGTTACTTCATAATGCCAGAGATGGTTTCCTGGTTCTTCAAACTGGTTAAAGATAACAACATCATCCCTACTTTCTTTCAGTTCCCAGCATTTATCAAAAATCTCTTTAACATTACTTTCACTCCCCGGGGTTGAGATAACCTCTCCAGCTACCCCGGCCAGCCAGTCAAAACGTTCCTGGCTCATCCCCTCGGGTAAAATTGCTATTGACTGACAGCCCAGAAGTTCAGAATTATAGGCTCCTCCCCGGCAGTAGTTGCCGGTAGAAGGCCAGACAGCCCTTTCGCCTACAGGGTCAAACTGACCTGTGATTAATCTGGGCACCAGACAACCAAAGGTTGCACCTACCTTGTGAGCTCCAGTTGGAAACCACTTTCCCGCAAGACCTATAATCCGGGCCTCTACCCCGGTCAATTCAGAAGGAAGTTCTAAATAATTAACCCCATTAAATAATCCCCCTTTATTCACAGGCTCATTCTTCCAGGTGATTCTAAAGAGGTTAAGTGAATCAACATCCCAGAGTCCGACATCCTTCAATCTTTCTTTAATCTTATCCGGGATTAAATCCGGGTTCTTCATCTGAGAGAAAGTAGGTATGATAATTTTTCTCTCTTTCGCAATTTCTGCATTTTTTTCAATTTGTTCTTTATTTAATTCCAGATTAATCATTTTCTTTACACCCCTAATAGCAACTTTTATTAAATACTATTTAATACTTTATATATATATTCAATAATATTTAATAATTTCCTGCCTGAATGTTTATAAAATTCCAGTAATTTTATTTAAAATGATAGATGATAATTTCCTATAAATCTAAAAAGGCCCCCCTTTCCGTTGGCAGATTTTAATTATTTAATCTGTCTACCTTAAGGGGAGCATATCACTTTTCAGGAGGCCCTGTAATATCATAATTATTATGCCTTATTAACTGGATT
>JADQBU010000307.1 GCA_016278435.1 Halanaerobiales bacterium | reverse complement strand
AAAGGGAACTTTAACATTAAAAAATGGTAGAAAAGGTCAGTCTCTAAATATTAATGACGCCAGGAATAGGCGGGTAGGATGTCAACTGTTCCCCTTATATAACCCTGACTATCACAGACTACTATAAATCCTTCACCTTCATTCATACTGAAAATCACCATTTTCCTTGTTTTCATCTTTATTATTCTTCCAGTCCACAATACTTCACAGCTGTCAGGGCATAAATCAAGTAGGCCGGAAAAATCTGGGCCAGTTCAATATATTCGACTTCTGAATGAGCACAGCTGATATCACCAGGTCCAAATACTACAGTATCCATCTTGCCAAAGTTACTCAGCAGCGAAGCATCGGTCCAGCCGGGGAAAGATATAATTTCTGATTTTTTATTATTAATATCTTCTGTAATTTCCTCAAGTGAAGTCACCAGCGGATTATCAAGAGCAATTTCCATCGGCATATGATCCATGGTTGCCATGTTACTTGGAATCCTTTCCACTGTTGCCTGAAAGTCCTTATCTTCTTTCTGAATATCCTTAATTATATCATCCAGATCTGTGAAGACCTGATCAAGGGTCTCCAGTGGTGTCCACCTTCTATCAACCTGAATTGAACATTGATCAGCAACACTACTGGGCTGTGTGCCTCCTTTTATAACACCAAAGTTCAGAGTAGGAGGACCGATCAGATCATGTGTCCTATCTTTAAATCTGGGTATTAACTCTGTTTCAACTTTATTTATAAATTTGGCAGCCTTGGAGATGGCATTGATACCCTTTTCAGCAGTTCCACCATGGGCAGCCTTTCCTTTAATCTTGATTTCCAACCATTCCAGTCCCCTGTGTCCAGCCGCAATCTGTAGATTACTTGGTTCACCAACAATTGCTGCATCTGCACACGGCCCATTTCTGATTAAATCTTCTGTTCCAAAACTTTTATATTCCTCTTCAATCACCCCGGAGAAATAAAGATCACCCTTAAGTTTAATACCAGCCCTTTTAAGACCGATTAAAGCCATCATCATAGTCCCAATCGGTCCCTTCATATCTACAGAACCACGGCCAAAAATTTTGCCATCTTTTACTTCTCCACCGTAAGGATCAATATCCATATTATAGGCAGGAACAGTATCTGTATGTCCATTAAACATCAGAGAGCTCCCTTTGCCTGTCCCTTGAATTCTGGCAATAATATTGGGTCTACCATCTTTTACCGGTTTTAATTCTGCCTCTATCCCTTCTTGAGCAAAAACATCATGTATAAACTCTGCCACATCTCTTTCATAATTCTCAGCTTCAGGAGAGCTGGGAATTATGACCAGTTTACTGATTAAATCCACTATCTCCTCTTCTGAAACAACCTCTCTCAATTTTACAGCAATATCCATAAAAACTCCTCCAGTTAAAATTATGTGGGGACACCGGAAAACCCGATGCCCCTAATTTTATTTACGTTTATGTTGCATTAAAAGTACAAAACATCATTATTAGATAGTATTAGAATGGTCCCCACTGCATAGACTGAGCAATAACAACCAGAATCCCACCAGAAATAAACCAGATAGCCAGTAATGGTAAGAACCATTTGGCCCACTTATGCCAGGCAACTCCCGCTAAACCCAGACCAGCCATAAAGTAACCAGAAGTTGGAGTCCAGATATTTGTAAAACCATCTCCCAGCTGATATGCTAATACAGCTGTCTGCCTGGTAACACCTGCCAGATCAGATAAGGGAGCCATAATAGGCATCGTTAAAGCAGCCTGGCCGCTTCCTGAAGGCACAATGATGTTCAGGAAACACTGGAAAACATACATTCCAAAGGCAGAAAACGATCCCGGCAGACCCCTGATTACTGTAGACATAGAATAAAGGACAGTATCTATGATATGACCTTCGGTCAAGACAACCAGAATACCCCGGGCCACACCAACTATTAAAGCAGCCATTGTCAGATTCTTGGCACCTTTAACAAAGGCTTCAGCAGTTCCTTCAGTACCAAGTTTACCAACCAGACCAGCTACAATACCCATACCCAGGAAGAGGGCTGATAACTCATTAATAAACCAGCCGCGCTGGGTTACACCCCAGATAAGGAAAATGAAGGCAATAACAACTACTGCTAAAACACCTTTGTGATAACCTTTCAGAGCTTCAAATTTATCCCAGTCATATTTATCTTCCCGCTTCAGGTCATCTTCATAAACCGGGCTTAACTTCGGATTCTTCTTAATTCTACTGGCATACCAGTAAACAAAAGCAATTGCTGTACTGGTGATCACAAGCCAGACTACGAATCTAAATCCCATACCTGAGAAGAGGGGAAGGTCAGCAATTCCCTGGGCAATCCCAACTGTAAATGGATTCATAAAGGCTCCGGCAAAACCAGCACCTGCACCCAGTAGTACCATGGCCACTCCCGTGAGAGAATCAAAACCAAGAGCTATCGCCAGTGGCACCATAGCCGGTATAAAGGGCAGTGTCTCTTCTGCCAGTCCCAGCATAGAACCACCAAGAGAAAACACAAGCATTACAGCCGGAATAATTATTTTTTCTCTACCCTGCAGAACCCTGGTCAAAGCCGCAATCCCGGCATCAACTGCTCCGGTCTCAGCAATGATTCCAAAAGCACCACCGACTATGAAAATGAAAAACACAATATAAGCGACTTCATTTAACCCCTTGGGAATCGACTGCAGAATTCCAAAGATACCAACAGTATCTCTGTCAACTACATGGTATGATTCCGGATCAACAACGGTTCTTCCTGCCTTCTCAATCCTCACATACTCACCAGGTGTAACAATATAGGTTGAAATTGCAGCAATAATAATAATGCAGAACAATAAAACTAATACATGTGGAATTTTAGCTTTCATCTTTTCCTCCTTTTAAAATTATAAATTATCCCCTTCTACTAACTACTATTAAAACCAAGATTTCCCTGTACTCATTCCCCCCCCCATCATTTTTGCGAGAGATAATCCTCCCCCTTTATTATTAAATTTTATATTAAAATTTAATTACTTTTCCCGGGTAATTACCAGTTAGTTTACCATCCACCACTACTTCTTCTCCTGCAACCAGGACATTTATAATACCTTCCGGAGCTAAAGCCGGTTCTTTAAAGGTTGATTTATCAATGATACTATTGTAATCAAAGACTATAATATCAGCATCATAGCCTTCTTTTATTCTGCCTTTTTTATCATCCAGACCCAGCCGTTTTGCCGGCATATAGGTCATTTTATTTATTGCTTCTACCAATTCTAATTCCCCAACACGCCTGACATATTTTCCTAATACCCGGGGGAATGTCCCGGTTGAACGGGGATGGCCCTGGCCGTCATTCATTAAGCCATCACTACCGATCATAACCAGATCATGCTGCATAGCCTGAACAACCTCTTCTTCATCCATGACAAAGGCGATAACCAGATCATCGGGTTCATTTTCCCTGATATATTCAAAAATCTCCTTATCACATCTCTGTCCCCGGTATTTACCCTGGGCTACCTGTAAGGAGTCATAGCCCACTCCCCAGTTTTCAAAACAGCCGGGATCAAAGATAGCACTACCAACATAAGTACAGAAGGCATCATAAGGATAGACATCTGCCATTAAATCTACTCCAGCTTTATGAGCAGCAGTAAGCATCTGTAATCCGGGCTCCATCTGCCCGAAGGCAATACAGCTGCCGATATGAGATATCTGAAATTTAACACCTGTTTCCCTGGCTATAATGATCATCTCACCCATTGCTTCCAGTGACCTGTTAGCATCAAACCTATAATGAGCAGCAACCAGCTTTCCGGGGAATTCTGCAGCTGCCCGGCATAGTTCAAGCATCTCTTCTGTGCTTGTTCCCGGTATATATTCAAGACCGAATGAGAGACCAGCTGCATCTCCAGCAAGTCCCCTTTTAATCATCTCACCCATTTCCTTGATTTCTTCCCTGCTGGCAGGACTATATCTGTCACCCCTACCCACATCTTCTCTTAAAGATGCATGTCCCAGTAAGCCAAGGTAGTTAACAGGAGCTCCCTGCTGAGCAAAAGCCTTCAGATACTTATCTATCCGGGCTTTCCCCAGTCCACAATTGCCGCCAACAGCAGTAGTTACCCCCATACAGGCCATATAATTGAAGATCTCAAGTATTATCCTGTTATCTTCCAGCTTATCCTCATGCATGTGAATATCTATAAAACCAGGACTGATCATTTTCCCCTCAACATCAACCACCTTTTTTCCTGTTAAATCCCCGGTTCCTACCTCCACAATCTTTCCGTCCTTAATACCGACGTTACCAGCAAAGCGCCCAG
>JADQBU010000099.1 GCA_016278435.1 Halanaerobiales bacterium | reverse complement strand
CGCTCTTCCGATCTAAAGGGGGTAGGGTCCGGGATAATTTTCAGGTGCAGGTCCTTCCGGGCCTCTTTCCTTTTCCAGTTCCCAGTCCGCTGGAAACTGCAGGTTTAAGTCAACCCCACGGATATTGGCCTTCCAGTCAGAAAAATCTGTACTGCCATTATTAATTTCAATTACCAGACTATGATATGGTTCCTCGGCTGGAGGACCGTTAATGACCAGATTGACCCCATCAGGATTGACCATGGGAACTATTGAGAGATCAGTTTGCTGATATAATTCATTCATATCTATACCTCTGATCTGGGTTTGATTGGTTACTGCCAGAGCATAGTTATTCAGAAAATACATTAAAACTGGAGTTGTAATCCATTCATTGGCATGAAAAGAGGCATTATTATGCAACCTCTTACTGCCACTACCTATTCTAATCTCCGGTATAGGCCGGTTCAGGACTGAATTGCCTATAATATTATATTTTAAAAAAGGATAGAGATCCAATAATTTCTGAATGTCCTGCATCATTACATTATAATCATACATCTGTTGTGGATTAACGACCGGGGTAGTTCTCGGCTCTGGATCATTGATAAACTGCCCCGGCTCCAGCTGATTCTGATGAAGATCAGGATTAAGTAGATTCAGAGCATCAATTGCGGTATTCCGGCCCTGGGCAATCTTATAAAAAGTATCTCCCTTTTTTACGGTATAGGGTTTAATCTCATACCCTGGAATCAAAACTTCATCTCCTATATTCATGGCTTCAGGGGTTATTTCCGGGTTGGCATCAAGTATTAATTGTAATGGCAGATTAAATAATTCACTGTAATACATCAGGGAATCACCGGATCTTACTAAAACCTTCATAGTACCCTCCCATTTTAATATCTTTACTTTTAATTTATGTATAAAAATAACAACTATTCTAAGTTTTTTCTGCTTTATTTGCGTTTCTGGCACAGGTTATCTCAGAAATTAAAATAAAAACTCCCCATGATAAACAGTTTTATTTACTGTCTACTAAAAGGGGAGCCTATCAATAAAATGACCACTATAAATAAATTTAAATAGTTTTATTTGAATTATTCAGGGGAAACCCCTTCATCCAGTAAGATTTCTGCAGTCCAGCTGGCTACCTTACCTGTTACATCAGGACAATGCTCTGTATGAGCACCTGCTTCCTCAAATTTCCTGTAATCTTCTTTATCCCAGAGATCAAATCCCCTACCCATTTTTTTAGTCTGAACATCTTCACAGATAACACTACCGAATTCTTCAATAAATCTTTCACGGAGTTTACGAGAAAGAGATGACGAAAGCCTGCTATTAAATTTACTATTCCCAAAATCATCTCTACTACGGCCAAATTTACAGCTTATGGCAGTCATACCTCCTGCCAGTCCACCACAGGACCCATCACCACAGAGTGCTCCACCACCAGCCAGAGATTGCAGAGCCTTGATCACTATATCATCAATAAAGTCAAAATTGTCCTGCAGTGAAGCCAGTACAGCCTGGGAACAAAATCCATACTTTCTTTCATATTCAAAACTATCCTCATAAACCTTATTCAGAAACTCTTGCCTTTTATCGACCATAAAAATTTTACCTCCTTATGATTTTCTTGAATTTATTAACAATTACAATAAATTTTTATCTATCATCTCTATTATTCTATAAAGCTAATTTTTATCCTGCCACAAACTTTTGTATTGATATATAGTTTTTTGCATATAAATTATTAGACAAAGGAGAGTTTTTATGAAAATAATTATATTGAAAAAATCAATTATAATTTCAACAATAATCTTTTTTATAGTCAGTTCTTTTTTTATTGTATTTTTCAAGTTTTTTCAAAGTAGAGAGGTTTATAAAGATCGAGACTTCTGGGAGAAAACCGGTAATATTGTCTGGGAAGTTAATACTGAAAACAAACTTGTGGCACTGACCTTTGATGATGGCCCCAGTCCCACATATACAGAAAAAATTCTTGACCTACTGGCTATGTATGATGCCCATGCCACCTTTTTTGTTATCGGCAGCCAGGCAGAAAAATACCCGGAAATAATCAAACGTGAGGTAAAAGAAGGACATGAACTGGGGAATCATACCTATAAGCATCAAGAAGTAAATCAGACCTCGGAAGAAGACCTGATAAAAGACCTTAAGCAAGCCCACCAGGTTATCCGGCAGATTACCGGTCAGGAAATGAAAGTCTTCCGGCCAACCAGCGGTTATTACGATGGAACCATCGTTGCTGCTGCAAAGAGCCTTGATTATACAGTCATAATCTGGACCTGGAACCAGGACAGCAGGGATTGGACCCAGCAGGATGGAATATCTATAGCTCACAGATTAACCAGAATTATTAACCCAGGTAGTATAATCCTCTTTCATGATCAGGGTGGTAATAGAAGTAATACTATTAAAGCCCTTCATGTTCTCCTGCCGGTTTTAGCTGAAAAAGGATATAGATTTGTTACTGTCTCCACCCTTTTAAAACTGAGACAGGATGCCAGAAATGTAATTAAATAAAAACATATCTATTCTCCATTAAAACCGACCAGTACTACACCCAGAACAATAAGTATTCCACCAATAATCTTGACAGGAGTAATATTTTCATTAAGGAAATACCTGCCAAATATTACTGTAAACAAAGGGGATGAAGCAAGAATAAGGGCAATCTTGCCTGTATCACCAATCTTTATGGCAGAATAATAAGCTAAATCTCCAGCAAATGTAGCGAGAAAAGCCTCCAGGGCCAGAAACAACCAACCTGTCAGGGGAATTGCTTTAATCCTCTCAAGACTACCAGTACCACTATGTAAAAACAATCCCCCCCAGACAAAAAATACTGTAACCAGGGTCCGTGCTGCCAGTCCATCCAGGGGAACTACCCCTTTTAATCCCAGTTTGCCGAAGGCCGGAGCCAGTCCCCAGCAAATTGCACCAAAAAGAGCTAAAAATAAGACATACAATTATTCTCACTCCTCCCCTCTCTCAACAACCCTGTTCATCGGTTTATAATAATCAATACCCAGATTTTTTCTTTCTGGATCCTTATCTGGATACTTTATCTCAATCCAGGATTTTACCTTTAAACCATCAGAACCCGGGATAATGGTCCTTTCTTCTCCTGGCTGTAAATCTTTGCTACCGTGAAAAATTGTCCTGTATTTTGTCCGCTTTAAAATTTGATGATACCATTTTACTTCAGGAGATAATCCACTCCCATAAGCTGCCATGTACAGGGTATCTTCCTCTGTATCCGCCCAGATCAGGATAGGATTCTCTCTATTATTTTTAAATTTAAAATCCTTGGCACCAAAAACAACAGTAGCATCCTGACCTGGTGGAACATAGGGAACCTGCATACTGTGTGACCATCTTTCTACAATATCCAGATCGGCCAGGATAGAGACATTATATAAAAGTGAAGCAATCTTACAGACCCCACCACCTATTGTCTCAACCAATCTATCTCCTTTATAAGTAGGCCCCGGTTTAAATCCCTTCCCCCTGGTATAAGGGCCGATATTATTATTCATGGAAAAAATCTGTCCTGGTTTAACAACTGTCCCCCTTAAAAGGTCGGCAGCATGGGCAATATTATAGTGTTCTCCTGGAAGAGGGTCAGGAAGTTCTGCTTTAAAAGCCGCTAATCTGGTATAAGTCCCATATTTTTTCTGTATATCCTGCAGACTTTCGCTGAATTCCCAGGGCATAGGACCTTTTTTGGCAGGGTTTCCATACGGATGTTCCCTCTGTTCATATTTTTCATTTTTTGACCTGGTTGAATTGGTCTCCTTATCATTAAACATCAATTCTTTATATCTAATAATTCCGGTTGATAAGCCAGTTATTATGATAATTGCAATAATTAGAAAAATAATAGAGTTTTTAGTCATACTCAAACCTCCTGAAATAAATTCTATTATCATATCTATTAATAGCAATTAAACTTAATTCATATTATTATTTCTTTCTATTATTTGTGGTAAATAAATACCTGGCAATCATATAAATTAAAGGACGATATTTAAAAAGAAAGCAGGTTTATATATGGCTGAACAGAGTTTTTTACGGGGCGCATTTATCTTAATGATAGCGAACTTTATCAATAGAGTACTGGGGTTTGTCCTCAGAATCACCCTGGTTAGATTTGTGGGGGATGAGGCTCTGGGGCTTTTCCAGATGGCCTATCCTATCTTTACCTCACTTCTGATCATCTGTACTGCTGGTCTGCCGGTAGCAATTGCCAAACTGATTCCAGAAGAAAAGGCCGGGGAAGAAAATAAGGACCCCTATAAATACATAAAAATA
>JADQBU010000158.1 GCA_016278435.1 Halanaerobiales bacterium | reverse complement strand
TATAGTTAATAGTAAACAGATTACATATATATTATCTCAAAGGGACAAAGTCTAAAAAGACGGCAGTGTTAAGCTGCCGTCAATTCTATTTAATCACTAATTTTTTTTACAAATATTTAGAACTTCTCCGGTTTACTGGCTGAGCCAATTTCTCCTTTGATTCTGGACATTTCCCCACTTTTTACTACTGTTTCTTCCAGCCATGCTTCCCCATTATAAACCTTTAATACGGTTGCAGTATTATGAGTATTATTAGCCATAGCTGGCATATTGCTGAACTGTTCATTTAAACTCTTCATAGATTCCTTAAATAACTCTATCTGTGATAGTAACTGTTCTCTTATGTCAGGGCTAAGTTCCTCAATACTATCAACATTATAGAACATCAGGAAACTCTGGGTCATAGCCTGAATATCCCCATCAATGGCAACTTCCTCCTGCTGGGCTGCTTCCCCTGTAAGAACCTGAACTTCATAATCTATATAATCCTGGATATCTGACTCATTAATTCTTATTTCCGCATTTTCAGTAGAAGGAGAACCCATATGAAATCTTCCATTTGGTCTAAAAAATACTCTCATACTACCTTTGATAACTTTTACATGCATATAGGGAGCAATATTTCTCCATTTTAATGTATCCCTGTCATAACCCTCTCCATCCTGATCAGGCGCAAACTGAATTCCACCACTTATATTAATTATAACTTCTGTATCTTCACCGAGAGCAAAATAACTTTCATTATTTTCATAATCATTTAATACTAATTTCATTTTACCCCGGGGTCCGGTTACCAGGGTTAGTTTATCCTCTATATCTTTCCGACCGTCAATTAAAGTAAAAGCATTATCATTATACGTTAAAGTAAACTGTCTTATATTATCAGTACTGACCAGTTCATTATTATTTAACTTAACTTTATTTCCAACTTTATCTGTTAAACTCACATCTCCCTGTAAGCCTGTTATCTGTCCAATAACTAATGAATAGTCATAAGGATCAATCTCCTGGGCTATTGCAGAAAAACTCATTAATAATGCAAAAAAAATAAATATTAATATTATTAAACTCCTTTTATCCAATTACAAAACCTCCTCATTTTTCTCTTAAATCTTTCTCTGAAACCTATTCAAACTCCACACTGTCACCTTTCTGTGGGATATCTTCAACTTCCAGAATCTGTACAATGGCCGAATTATTATTTACCCTTGTAACCTGAACCTTACCAATATTCATGAGAACAGACTCATTTAACTCTTCAACATAAATTGACTTTTAATTTTATATTTTATTATAAAATCAGTTTCAATCATCATACGTCTGAAAAGCAGAATTAAGACCATTAAGTTGCTCTAGAGTATAGAGCTGTTTTAATTCTGCTGGTAATCTTTCATATATTGCATATATAGTTCCTGTTGCCCCCAGATCATAGAAGGAAAACAGATAATCATGGACAAGCCCACATGTGGGGGCAGCACCCTTCATAACATATTTATCAGCCCGGCCGGTATATTCATCTTTTATCCGGGCCAGTAGTCCCGGTGCTTCTTTGGAAAGAAGAGCCTCACATACCCTTATTCCATCATCGGCAAGATAGTTTAACCAGTTTTCCATTTTATCCAAAACACTATCTGCTGTTCGGCACATGACCCCTGACATTTCACCAATCTCACACTTATTTTGAATATCTTGCCACATTTTTGTATATCTTACCCTTTTCAATTGTAGTGTCTGTAAATATTCCTCTCGCCACTGTTCCCGGTCATATTGCGGTTGCAGATTATATTTAAATTCATACATCGTTCATATCTTCTGTTCCCTGAAATCCCTCTCCGGTTTCAGGTAATTCACTTACCACTTCTCCACGAAGTGAAGGTAATACTGGCTCACTCTTTTCGGTAAATTTGTATTGCCTCTGGCCACCTTCATCTGTCCCTTCAAGTATTGCATAACAATCTTTTTTCGTTTCCATCTCAAATTCTACGGGTAATAATAAGGTTATTCTGAAGGCTTTTTCTTCAATATCTATAACCACTTCACTTTCCATATCCAAAAAAGTGTTTGCCTGACCGTGAATTACATTTAAAGCATCCAATTTACCGTATCCTTCCGCATTCTGGGAAAAACCCCCGGCCGGTTCTTCCTCCTTCCATAATACACTAGCTACATTTCCTCCACCCCGCCATCTTTTAAATGTTAGTTTTACTTTTGACTTATCAAAACTAACAGAAGATGCAGTTACTTCACCTTCTTCAACATCTTTATAATTGAAATATCCCTCTGCAAAAGTTTTCTTAATTTCATATACATCCCGGTAAAAAACATAAAGTTCACCCTTCCATTCATCTGCCCAGAACCAGTAAGGGGCATCATCCAGTGAATAAATATCAGCCCGAACTGATGGTGAGAACAGGCAAATTATACATAATCCTAAGAAAAATACCTTCTTAAGCAAATTGCCATCCTCCTTCTATCTGCTTTCCTTGTTCAATTAGTCCATGTCCATCCCATCCATTCCCATATCCATATCAAAATCCATATTCATAGCTATCTCGGAGATAATTACATATGTCCCTTCATAAAATTTAAAAGTTTTTGCATCCAGATAGGGCGAAACAACTCTCACATTATAAAAATGAACCGGTGATACATTATAAGAGTATTGTTTCGTCAAAGTTTCAATACCCATAAACTCTTCTGCTGCTTCTTCTGCCCGGAACGACCAATCCGAGCCCCAGGCTTCATCTAAATCATCACCAAAATTATCAACAAGGTTCAGCAGCCCGTTACCCAGGTCCTGTTTCATAAGCGGTTCACTTTTTGTTCCCTGAGGCCAGTTATTATCCTCCAGTAGAGTTTCTGGGTCCCCTTTAGCCTCAGTTACCCATATGTTTAAAGACATTTCCACTCCTTCAAAATTACCTGAATCCCTCTCCATTGCAATTTCCATCTGTGTTTTTAAGTTCCGGGCAAGTTCTGGTAGCATCTTATCTTCCTGAATTGGTATATTAAGTTCAACTTCAGTCACATCTCCGGCCAGGCATATACTTGCACTCAACATTAATAGTAACAGTAATAAAACAAAAATCATCATTCGTTTCATAATTGACCATCCTTTCTATATGATTTTAAATTATATATTTAATATAACATTAAATTTCAATACTAATGTCAGTTAAATTGCTTGACTTTTTAGTTCAATTGCTATATAATTTTTGTTATCAAATGTAAATTTATGCCAGCTAAAGGGTGATGTAAATGACTTTTTTCAGTAATATTCTCAAGGAGTTACCTCCAGATTTACCCAATATCATTAATATTACTGACTATTCCAGTAGTAAAATTTCAATAGTTAAAGTTGAAAATGCTTTTGCTACACCAAATGCATTTGACTTTTATAAATTTTTATTACCACTTACAAGCGAGTATCCTATAGAGGTCATGGAAGATGAAAAATACCGGCTAAAAAGAAATAATCTATTCCCGGTAAACCCAGGGCAATTTCATTGTTCAGAGACAGATAACAAGCCAATAATAAAGATACCACCGTTTCTCGCTATCTTTGTTGATAAACAATTTGTGCAGGAAACCGGGAAAGTATTATTTGGAAAAGATAAAATATTTTTTGAAAATAATAATAGATTTATTAATCCTACCCTGCAAAATCTTATTAATATCTTCATCGAAGAAACAGTTAATAAACAGGCAGGATATCAATTAATTCTGGAAAACTTAAATTTACAGATTGCAATTAATTTATTAAGAACACTGGAAAACAACTGTACTCATGAACTGGATATCAAAAATTACTCAGAAAAAAGTCCAATCAATGATGTCATAAATTACCTTCATAAAAATTACACTGAAGAGTTCTCATTGGAAGAAATAGCTTCAAGTGTAAATTATAGTCCATTTCATTTTATTAGAATATTTAAAGTAGCGACTGGAAAAACACCTTTTGAGTATTTACTTGATATAAAAATTAAGAAGGCCAAAGAAATGTTAAAAAACTCAACTAAATCTGTAACAGAAATATGTTTTTCCAGCGGTTTTAATAATCGCAGCCATTTCAGTGTTGTCTTTAAAAGAAAAACCGGTCACTCTCCTTCCCAGTATCGCAAAATAGTCAATGGATAAAATAAATCGATAAAAGATTTTTATATATTTAAAATTCTTTATAATCTTCAGGAAGACTAAATAATTCCCCGGAAAGCTTTCCAACCTCAATACTTATTGCTCTGGAAATAACATTACCATCTTTTTTAACTAAATGAACTGCTAAACAATATACTGATTATAAATAATCTTATAAGAAAGGGTGTGAATTCAATGCAGAGACAATGCCCTCCAAATACTT
>JADQBU010000212.1 GCA_016278435.1 Halanaerobiales bacterium | reverse complement strand
GCCAGGAAACAAAAGAAAAAGTCCTCGGCCTAAATGCCAAAAAGTTATTAAAACTCAAATTAATGTAGAAGTATATTAGATTAATAATATGAACAAAATTAGATTTGAAGATGTTTTAAAGTATATAAATGATTATTGTAATCTTCAATAATATTGTTAGTCTTATCGCCCCTTACAATGATGGTAACCTGAATTTATCTTAGGACATATTTTAGTCCAGTCTTGGCATTAACCTGTTCTACCGTAAAAATGGCACCATCTTTCTGGGGGTTAGCATAAAAAATATGTCGGAGGAAGAAAAGGATTGTTAGATACTGGAAAGAATTATTTGAGAGACCCAAAATTTTATATGTAAAAGATTCAACTGTAATTATCAATTAGTAGAGGGAGTGATTATAATATGCAGGCTTTAGTTAAAACCAAGGCAGGACCTGGAAATGTAGAAATATGTGATTTTCCAGAACCACAGATAAAAGATGATGAGGTTAAAATCAAGGTTAAAGCATGTGGAATATGTGGTACCGATATGCATATTTTACATGGTAGTATCGATTCCTCTCCCCCCGTTATTATGGGCCATGAGCTGGCAGGTGAGATAGTAGAAGTCGGCTCCGGGGTGAAAGATATTAAGGTAGGTGACCGTGTTACATCTGAAACCCATGCTCATCTCTGCAACAATTGTTTATACTGCCGTATTGGATACCCACGTTACTGTGTTGAAAGGAAGATGGTTGGTAGACACGGAAACGGCGGTTTTGCCGAATTCTTTGTAACCAGGGGAAGTAAGATTACGATACTTAACGATAAAGTTGATTTTGAAAGTGGAGCTATTACGGAGCCTTTATTTACAGTTACTCATGCTCTTATAGAAAGGGCTAATATTCAGGCCGGTTCTGTGATAGGCATAGTAGGCCCGGGTCCTATGGGATTACTGGCCTTACAGGTAGCAAAAGCTGCCGGAGCAACTGTTGTTATGGTCGGGCTATCAAAAGATAAAGACAGACTTGAATTATCAAGAGAACTGGGTGCAGATAAAATATTGATGGCTGATAAGGATGATGTAGAGGTAGAAATAAATAAACTCACATCAGACTATGGACTCGATTATGCTGTTGAATGTTCTGGAAGCCCTAAAGTTATTCCTCACACACTTTCTTTGCTTAAAAAAATGGGAAAACTTCTGGTTATTGGTTTAAATGGTTACAGGAAGGTAGAAATAAGTACAGACCATATAGTTTTTAATGGTATAGAGGTAATAGGTACAGTAGGAACAACAGCTACTGCCAAGGAGAAAGCCCTTGAACTTTTAAGGACAGACAAAGTAGACCTGAAACCCCTGATATCAGATGTTTTACCCTTGAGTAAGTGGAAGGAAGGATTTGATAAGATGGATAATAAAGAGGGTTTAAAAATTATTCTAAAACCTTAAGGTACTGGTTAGTTCAATTGATTCGAGAGGTCATTAATTATAAGGAGGGAGGATTAATTTTGCTTAATTTAAACAGGGTTATTTCACTGATTTTTATAGTAGTGGGTGGCCTGGTTATCTGGGAAATAAGTGGAATAAATGCTATTGGCACCTATGGTCCAGGGCCCAAAATAATGCCCATGACACTGGGTATATTATTGATAGTATTGAGTTTAATTAACATAATTAAGGGTGAAAGGATTATTGAAAAGGGTACACAGGTATTTAACAAAACCGGTATAAAAAAGGTTGTCCTTGTAGGAGCACTATTTGCTTTATATATTATCGGATTCAGTCTGCTTGGTTTTACTCTGGCTAATTTCCTGTTTTTCCTGCTTATTATGGGTGTAGTTGAAAAAATGGAGCCGCTTAAAACATTGCTGAGTAGTCTATTCTTTACTGTCTTTATTCACATGCTTTTTTATGTCTGGTTACAGGTTGATGTACCTCAGGGTTTATTAGAAAATCTATTATAGATATTAGAAAAGGAAGGAGAGAGGTCAATCAATGGAAATGTTTACAGATGCTCTACAGGGTCTATTAATTGGAATTGACAGCAGTTGGACCCTGGTTAATATTCTCTACATGTCTGTGGGAATAATTCTGGGTCTCCTGGTTGGTGCGATGCCCGGATTAAATCCTTCAACAGCTATGGCAGTACTTATACCAGTTACCTTTGGTATGAATAAATTATCAGCCCTGATTATGTTAACAAGTATATACTATGGCGGGCTATTTGGGGGAGCATTTACTTCAATTTTGATTAATAGCCCGGGTACCAGTGCGGCAGTTGTTACTGCATTTGATGGTTATGAATTAACGAAACAGGGCAAGAGTAGGCTGGCTTTAAATATCGCTGTAATGTCTTCTTTTGTTGGTGGACTTGTTAGTGTTATTGGTTTATTATTCCTGGCCCAGCCACTGATAAATATTGCTCTCAAATTTGGACCGCCGGAAAAGTTTCTCGTTATTACCATGGGTCTGCTGATGGTGTCGGTAATCGGTGGTAAGTCGATGGTAAAAGCTCTGATAAGTGTTGTACTGGGTTTGTTATTTGCTGAAGTAGGTGTTGATTTAATATCGGGGCAGACACGTCTGACCTTCGGGATGATCAATCTACTTGATGGAATACCGTATGTTGCTGCCATAATGGGTTTGTTTGCCATAGCTGAAATCTTTATAAATCTCGAAACCAAAACAGATATAAGTTCTTCTCTGGTAAAAAAAGTAATTGGAAGGGGATGGCCGACAAAGGAACAGTTTAAACGAATCATTCCTACTGTCTCCAGGGGCTCAATAATGGGTTTTATTGTTGGAGTCATTCCTGCCGCAGGACCCGGTGTTGCAACATGGTTTGCCTACGGTATTGAAAAGATGATTTCCAAGTCTAAAGATATGTTTGGCCAGGGAGAGATTAAAGGTGTTGCAATCTCTGAAAGTAGTAATAATGGAGCAAGTGGTGGTTCAATGGTACCATTACTGACTCTGGGGATTCCCGGTTCTACCGCTACTGCCGTTTTGCTGAGTGCATTTATGCTCCATGGGTTACAGCTTGGCCCACTGCTTTTTATCAACCATCCAGATATATCATGGGGTATAATTTCCAGTATGCTCTTTGGACAGTTTGCAACCCTGGCTTTATGTTTAGCGATAATTCCGGTTGCCAGTTTAATCCTTAAAATTCCTTATAGAATGTTATATCCATTTATAATTGTAGTTGTTACTGCTGGAGCTTATAGTCTGGGTTATTCTTTCTATCCAGTAGTAGTTACATTTATCTTTGGTGTCCTTGGATATATTATGAAGAAGACTAATATACCTCCTGCTCCAATGGTACTGGGTATGGTTCTGGGGCCGCTCTGGGAATCTCTTTGGAAACAATCCCTGACTCTTTCCCGGGGCAGTTATTTGATATTTATCCAGAGACCTATTTCCGCTCTTCTATTCGGGATTATCTTATTAAGTATTATGGTTAGAATATATCTCTATAAACGAGATAAAAGCAGTTAATAAAAATCGGATTGATTGGAATTATTAAAGAGAAGGGAGGTGTTAAATGAGAGGAAGTAGGATACAATAGACTTACAGGCAAAGTGTAGATAAGAATGGTGGGAAATTTTTTTTAATTCTATATTATAAGAGGAGGAAATACTTAATGAGAAAATTAATGTTAAGCTTATCATTGGTACTTTTAATCGGGATTTTAGTTACTGGAGTGGCTCTAGCCGAATTTGCTGAAAAACCTATTACCTATGTTGTTCATACCGGACCTGGTGATGGAGCAGATATTTTTGCCCGTAATGTTATGAAAATTGCTGAAGATAATGGTATTTCTATCGATGGTCAGCCTGTTTATGTTCAGAACAAACCGGGTGGAAGTGGAATAGTAGCCTTCCTTTATGTAGCTAACCAGGAAGGAAGCCCCTATTATCTGGTACCCGCACAGAATAGTCTAATAACCAGACCACTGACTCATGGTGGAGATTTTCACTGGTCTGATTTTACCATGATTGCCAACCTGGTTGAAAATGCCAAGGTTCTTGTTGTAAATGCTGGTTCAGACTATAACAATGTAGATGATCTTAATGATGCAGCCGATAATGATAGACTTACAATTGGTGGAGGTCTCCAGGGTGGATCAGACTCAATAGTTGCCTACAGATTAGCTGAAGAATTAGGTGGAGACACAGCTTATGTACCTTTCGGCGGTGGTGGAGAAGCAGTTACCGCATTACTAGGTAATGATATCGATGTTCTTGTTACTGAACCTATGGAAGTGGCTTCAGTTAGAGAAGCCGGTAAGGTTCGTATAATTGGTGTAGCAAGTGGTAACAGAAATCCTTCTTTACCTGATATACCTACTCTTCAGGAACAGCGTTATGATGTTACTATTA